>JBAYYP010000036.1:0-20255 GCA_041672955.1 Arcobacteraceae bacterium | reverse complement strand
CATGTGTATTAAAGTACTTGGTGGATCTAAAAGAAGATACGCATCAGTTGGTGATGTTATTGTTGCTTCAGTTAAAAAAGCGATTCCAACAGGTAAAATCAAAAAAGGTCAAGTTGTTAAAGCTGTAGTTGTTCGAACTCATAAAGAAATCCACAGAGAAAATGGTTCTTTAATCCGATTTGATGATAACGCAGCGGTTATTCTTGATGCAAAAAGAGAACCAGTAGGAACACGGATTTTTGGACCTGTGGCAAGAGAAGTTCGATATAAAAACTTCATGAAAATTGTTTCACTTGCTCCGGAGGTATTATAATTATGGCAATTAAATATAAAATTAAAAAAGGTGATACTGTAAAAATTATCACAGGTGACGATAAAGGTAAAACTGGAGAGGTTTTAGCTGTACTTCCTTCAAAAGGTAAAGTTATTGTTTCAGGGTGTAAAGTTGCTAAAAAAACGGTTAAACCTGATCAAGACAAAAACCCAAATGGTGGTTTTGTAAACAAAGAGATGCCAATTGATATCTCAAATGTAGCAAAAGTAGAAGGTGAATAAGATGGCAGCTAGACTATACGAAAGATATAAAGCAGAGATTAAACCTGCTTTAGAAGCGGAATTCCCAAAAAACAAAATGTTAACTGCTAAGTTAGAAAAAGTGGTTATCTCTGTTGGTGCGGGTGAAGCGATGAAAGACAGTAAATTGATGCAAAATATTCAAGATACTATCTCTTTAATTGCAGGACAAAAAGCAATTCAAATTATTGCTAAAAAATCAGTTGCTGGATTTAAAGTAAGAGAAGGTATGCCTGTAGGTGTTAAAGTAACACTAAGAGGTGAGCAAATGTATAACTTTGTAGATAAACTTTGTTCAATCGCACTTCCAAGAGTAAAAGACTTCAGTGGTCTTAACAAAAATGGTTTTGACGGTAGAGGAAACTTTAACTTTGGTCTTGATGAGCAATTAATGTTTCCAGAAGTTGTGTATGATGACATTATCAAAACACACGGTATGAATATTTCAATTACTACAAGTACAGACTCTGATAAAGAAGCATTCAGATTACTTGAGCTTGTTGGAATTCCATTTACAAAAGGAAGAGTGTAATGGCAAAGAAATCTATGATTGCTAAGCAACAGAGAACTCCAAAGTTCTCTACAAGAGCGTATACAAGATGTTCAGTTTGTGGTCGACCACACTCAGTTTACAGAGATTTTGGTCTTTGTAGAGTGTGTTTAAGAAAAATGGCTAACGAAGGTTTATTACCTGGTGTTAGAAAAGCTAGTTGGTAGGAGATAAAAAGCTATGATGAATGATATAATCGCAGATGCTTTGACTAGAATTAGAAATGCTGCACTTCGAAAATTAGAAGTTGCAACATTATTACATTCTAACACAGTTGTTGGTGTACTTACAGTTTTAGAAAAAAAAGAGTATATCAGTGGCTTCAAAGTTATTGAAGAAAAAAACAACAAAAAAACGATTCAAGTAACCTTGAAGTATGATGACAAAGAGAAATCAGTTATTAATGAAATTAAAAGAATTTCAACACCAGGAAGACGAGTTTATAAAAACGCTTCTGAGTTAAAATCTTTTAAAAATGGATACGGTACAATCGTAGTAAGCACCAATAAAGGTGTTATTTCAAATGATGAAGCTTATGCTGCTAATGTTGGTGGCGAAGTTTTATGTACTGTATGGTAGGAGTTAGTAATGTCTAGAATTGGAAAACAACCAGTAGCTATTCCAAAAGGAATCGAAGTAACAGTTGATGGAACAACTATCACAGTAAAAAAAGGGAACAAATCTGCAACAATCCCAACACACGGTAGAGTGGACGTTGAAGTTGTTGATGGAAATGTTGTATTTACTAGAAAAGGTGAAGATAAAGAATCTTCAGCATTCTGGGGAACATACAGAGCGTTAACTAACAATGCAATTTTTGGTTTAGATCAAGGATTTAAAAAATCTTTAGAAATCAACGGTGTTGGTTACAGAGCTGCTGTAAAAGGAAATGTTTTAGAGTTACAACTTGGTTACTCTCACCCTATTAATTTTGAAATTCCTGCAGGAATTGAAATTGCCGTAGAAAAAAACATTATCAGTGTAACAGGTGCAGATAAACAACAAGTTGGTCAAACTGCTGCAATCATTAGAGGCTTTAGAAAACCAGAACCTTACAAAGGTAAAGGTGTTAAATATACTGATGAAGTTATCATCAGAAAAGCCGGAAAAACCTCTAAAAAGTAAGGTGTAAGCAATGAGTAGAGCAAAAGATTTATCAAAGAAAAATTCGTTAAGAATTAAAAGAAAAAAAAGAGTTAGAGGAAAAATTTCTGGTACTTGTGAAATGCCAAGAGTTACAATTTTTAAATCTAATAGGTATTTAAGTGCACAAGCTGTTAATGATGTTGAGGGTGTTACATTAGCATCTGTTAACTCACAAGCTTTAAATTTAAGTGTAAGTAAAGAGAATGCAACTAAAGTTGGAGCTGCTTTTGCGCAAAGTTTAAAAGCTGCTAAAATTGAAAAAGTTGTATTTGATAAAAACGGTTACCTTTATCACGGTGTAGTTGCTGCATTTGCAGACGCTCTTCGAGATAATGGCATCAAATTATAAGGGTTAATGATGGCAGTTAATAGAGAAGACTTTCAAGAAGCAATCGTTAAAATCGGAAGAGTTACAAAAGTTGTAAAAGGTGGACGAAGATTCAGATTTACAGCTTTAGTTGTTGTGGGTGATAAAAAAGGTACAGTTGGATTTGGAACAGGAAAAGCAAAAGAAGTTCCAGATGCAATTAAAAAAGCATTAGACGACGCGTTTAAAAGCCTTGTAACTGTTTCTATTAAAGGAACAACTATTGCACACGATATTGAACACAAATACAATGCAAGTAAAATTTTACTAAAACCAGCATCTGAAGGTACTGGGTTAATTGCCGGTGGAGCTGCAAGACCTGTTCTTGAGCTTTGCGGAGTAAAAGATATTATTGCTAAGTCACTTGGTTCAAACAATCCAAATAACCTTGTACAAGCTACTGTTGAAGCATTAGCAAGAATTAAAGGATAGAAAATGGCATTAGATAACTTACAACCAGCGATTGGCAGCACAAAAAATGCCAAAAGAATTGGTAGAGGTCAAGGTAGTGGTACTGGTAAAACATCAGGAAAAGGACACAAAGGACAACGAGCGAGAGCTGGTTACAATGTTAAAAGAGGATTCGAAGGAGGGCAACAACCCCTTCAACGAAGACTTCCTAAAATTGGTTTCTTTTCACGAGTTGAAAAACCGTACTCTATTAATGTAGATAAAGTAAAACAAGTAGCTGAATTGGCTGAAATCACTCTTGATTCAATCAAAGCAGTATACAAATTATCTAAATCAGTTGTAAAAGTTAAATTAATTGGTGCAGCTGCTAAAGGTTTAGCTTCTAAGATTAAAGACGAAAACATAACTACAACTGGAAACTAAGATGAGTAAAGATCTAATAAATAAGATTCTTATTACATTAGGCTTTATTTTTCTCTACAGGTTACTGGCATATGTGCCAGTACCTGGAGTAAATATTGATGTTGTAAAAGAGTTTTTTGATTCAAATGCTAACAATGCATTAGGTCTTGTCAATATGTTCAGTGGAAATGCTATTGAACGATTGAGTATTATCTCTTTAGGTATTATGCCTTACATTACTGCTTCTATTATTATGGAACTCCTATCTGCTACTTTTCCTGGTCTTGGTAAAATGAAAAAAGAGAGAGGTGGTATGCAAAAATATATGCAAATCATCCGATATGCCACTGTTGTCATCACGCTTATTCAAGCGGTTGGTGTTTCAATGGGATTAAACTCTTTAACTGGACAAAACGGACAAGGTGCTATTTCAATCGATATGAATACTTTTGTTGCTGTTTCTGCAATTTCAATGTTAACAGGAACAATGCTTTTAATGTGGATTGGTGAACAAATCACACAAAAAGGTATTGGTAACGGGATTTCATTAATTATCTTTGCAGGTATTGTTTCGGCAATTCCTAGTGCTATTGGTGGGACTATTGACTTAGTTAATAATGGGCAAATGAGCTTTTTAGTGGTAATTGGTATCTTAGTTGTTATTTTAGGAACGGTGGGTGCTATTATTTATGTTGAATTAGGGGAACGAAGAGTTCCTGTTTCTTATTCAAGAAAAGTAATGATGCAAAACCAAAACAAAAGAGTAATGAACTATATTCCAATTAAAGTAAACTTATCAGGAGTTATTCCTGCTATTTTTGCCAGTGCTATTTTAATGTTTCCTGCAACTATTTTGCAAGGAAGTCAAAACAAAGTCTTAGTTGCTATTGCTGACTTTTTAAGTCCAAGTTCATATACATTTAATATTTTTATGTTCTTATTTGTAGTGTTCTTTGCATTCTTTTATGCGTCCATTACATTTAATGCAAAAGATATCTCAGAAAATCTTAAAAGACAAGGTGGCTTTATTCCAGGCGTTCGTCCAGGAGGAAGTACGGCTGAGTTTTTAAATAATATTGCAGGACGATTAACATTTTGGGGTGCTTTATATTTAGCATCTATTTCAACTTTTCCATGGCTTGTTGTAAAAGCAATGGGAGTACCTTTCTATTTTGGAGGGGTTGCTGTGTTAATTGTTGTTCAAGTTGCAATCGATACTATGAGAAAAATTGAAGCACAACAGTATATGAATAAATACGATACATTAAGTGCGGTTGGTTTGTAACCCTTATGGCAATTCCATTAAGAAAAACAGACGAAATAGAAAAACTTCGCACAGCAGGTCAAGCTGTTGCGAAGACATTAGACTACTTAAAACAAAATGTTAAACCCGGTATGACTTTACTTGAAGTCGATAAACTGGGCGAAGAATTTTTACACTCACAAGGTGCAAGACCATCTTTTAAAGGGTTATATGGCTTTCCAAATGCCGTTTGCACATCTTTAAATGAAGTTATTATTCACGGAATTCCAAGTGATACTGTTTTAAAAGAGGGCGATATTTTAGGTATTGATATAGGCAGCGAAATTAATGGTTGGTATGGTGATGCAGCTATTACTATGCCTATTGGAAAAATCTCAAAAGAAGACGAAGATTTAATTGCATGTTCTAAAGATGCTTTGTATTATGCAATTAGTATTATAAAAGAGGGACTGCGATTTAAAGAGCTTTCTAAAGCAATTGAAGATTTTATACATTCAAGAGGCTATGTTCCATTAATTCGTTTTTGTGGACATGGTATTGGTAGAAAACCTCATTGCGAACCAGAAATTCCAAACTACGTAGAGACGCCAAATGTAAAAGCCGGACCTAAAATCAAAAATGGAATGGTCTTTTGTATAGAGCCTATGATATGCCAAAAAGAAAAAGAGCCCGTTATTTTAGATAATGATTGGGATGTTGTTTCTAAAGATGGATTAAGAACAAGTCATTATGAACATACAGTTGCTGTTATCAATGGAAAAGCAGTAATTTTAACGGAAGTAAATTAAAGGAAAAAATGTGGCAAAAGATGATGTAATTGTAATTGATGGTAAAGTAATAGAAGCCTTACCTAATGCAATGTTTAGAGTTGAATTAGATAACGGACATGTAGTATTATGTCATATTTCTGGGAAGATGAGAATGCACTACATTAAAATCTTACCAAGTGATAAAGTAAAAGTAGAAATTACTCCTTACTCTTTAGATAAGGGTAGAATTACACACCGATACAAATAGGTACAATAAAACAATTTATAAGCTTTTATAAATTGTTTTTATTGTTTATTAAAACATATTAAGGCAAAATCATCTATTCATAACATAAGAGTAGATTAATGCAAAAACAGACCTTACTTACTATTGTAAAAGCGACACTAACAACACTTCAAAAGCAAAACGCAATTATTACGCCCAATAATTATGCTAAAGAGTTTACAAGACAAGCTTCTACTTTTCGTTCTAAAATCCCTGAATTAAAAGAACTTGATGAAACTATAGAAAATGTAATTAATGCTCACAATATTAAAAATAAAAATATAGATACCTATTATGAATTAACAAAAGAGTTACTAAGTCTTAATCAAACCAATAAAATAATTAATTTAGACTATTTTGTAAGTTCCCTAGAAGAGATTATCTCTCCTTCTATTGATTATAAAATTGAATCAAAAATTAAAACTCTTGTTAATAAAATAAAAGAAAAGCCAACAGAAATGTTGGAATTAAGAACTATTGAAAAACTTAAAACCATATCTAAAGAACGAATTGAACTAGACCGTCAAGTAATTAAAGATAAAACCTCAGATATTAGCAAACTCACACAACTTATGGCAAAATATTTTGACCGTTCTTTAATACAAAGCGGCAACTCTTTACAAGAAATTAATAAAATTAAAAATGAACTGGATGATTTAGAACTCTCTTCGACATCACGAAGAGAGCTTTTAATGCTTCAAAATAAGCTTATAGATACAGTATATGAACTCGGACACAACTTAAAATCGAGTCAAGATGAGTTAATTGAAAATCAATCTAAATTTGTTAAGATGCAAGACCATATAGAAAAACTTCAAAAAGATTTACAAATCGTTAAAAACCAGAATAATTTTGATTTTTTAACGGGCGTTCTTAATAGAAGAGCGTATGATATTGAAGTAGAAAAACTTGAAAACCAATATGCAATTTTCAAAAATAAATATGCCGTTGTTTTTATAGATATTGATAATTTTAAAGTCATCAATGACAATCATGGACATGATTGTGGAGATACTATTCTTAAAACCTTTGCTGCGCTGCTTAGTGCATTAACAAGAGAAGGGGATTTGATTGTACGGTATGGAGGAGAAGAGTTTGTCTCTATTATTATATATGAAGATGAAGAGGAAGTTAAAAAATACGCTCAAAGAATCAAAAAAATAATAGAAGAAAATAATTTTGTCTACAAGGAGTTGAAATTTAAAATCACTTTTTCAGCAGGAGTTGCATACAGAGAGAGATATGATTGCTATAATACGGCTGTGAACAAAGCAGATGACTTAATGTATAAAGCAAAAAAAAGTGGTCGAGAGAAAATTATATTTGATGATAATTTTGAAATATAAAATTTTAATTTAAAAAAAGGAATAAGATATGAGTATAGAAAACCCAATGAAATTTGCCAGCAAAAGTGTCGTAGAATCAACGCAAAAAGAAGTTTGGAAAGTACTTGTTGTCGATGATGAGCAAAGCGTTCACACTATTACCAATACGGTATTAAATGGCATTAGTTTTGACAATAAAAAACTAGAGTTTATTAGTGCATATTCTGGAACACAAGCTAGAGAAATTATGGAAGAGCAAGGCGATGTTGCGTTAATTTTACTCGATGTTGTTATGGAAAATGACAATGCTGGTTTAGAGTTTGTTGACTATGTGCGAAATGTGCTTAAAAATAAATTTGTACGAATAGTATTACGAACAGGACAACCCGGACATGCCCCTGAAAAAGAGGTAATTGACCAATATGATATTAATGATTATAAAGAAAAAACAGAATTAACTGCACAAAAACTCTATACTACAGTAATTGCATCGCTTAGAAATTATAAAGATTTAAAACAATTAGAGAGCGAAAAAATTGCTATAGAAACACCTAAAGAGAATAAAATGGTTTTCGATTTTGCTCAAAATGCGTTAAATAAACTTTTTGAAACATTAAGTGAAAGCTCACAAGGAAGAAGTCAAAACTTTGAAGCAGTAGTCGTTGAAATTATAAAAAAAGAGAAAATAATTTTGGCTGCAAGTAAAAAACTCGAAGGATTAACGTATGAAGAGTTTTTAGAAAAAGAGCCTGATATTGCTCAACATATTGAAAAAGCCATAAAAATTAAAAGCAGTTTACAAATTAACACAGGTTTAGTTAATTATTATGAAGACGAAAGTGGAAATGAAAATATTTTGTATTTAAGTTGCAATAAAAGCTTTTCTCAAAACGATGTGCAACTAATTGAAATGTTTAGTTTTAATCTCTCTTCAGCGATTGAACTTTACTACAAATAAACACACACTCATAGATGTAAATGTTTTTACATCTATGAAACCTATAAATAGTTATCTTCGCACATTTTAAAAAAATTAATAACCAAATATAAGTTCCATAGATCTAAATACTAACTTACTCTATGAACATTTAATAAAATCTCTTCTTCTAAAATCTCCTTTTGCATATACATAACTTTTAAATTTTGTTTTAACAACGCTCTATCTTTATACGATTCTACAATAAATTCATATAATTTAGGGCGAGATTTTTTCCAATTGTGCAAAGTCGTTTTATTGACTTCTAAATCATTTTCTAATTTTCTAAGGCTGGGATATACCATTAAAAATTCTCCTAAAATTATTAATTGAAATTGTACAAAATATTGGAACAAAAGTCAAGTAATATATAATATTTGTTCCATATATTGGAACAAATAAGTTTTCAAGGACTTTTTTTGTACAATCCTTTCATGACGAAACAGGTACAAAATAAACTTTTACACCATCTACATCTGTTGCAAACTTTGGGCTATACGTATAGTAAGCCTTTTGATTTTAATTTGTGTGCAACAAATAACTTTGAGTTGCCCAATAACTTAGAACAACTTCAATGGCTGGTTGATCACTGCAGTTTATGTGAATTCTCAAAATATAAAACCAGAATCGATTTTTCACAAGGTAATATTGACGCTAAAATTATGTTTATTGATGAAACGGCATCTGTTATAAGTGATGATAACAATAAAATAGTATTGGGTAAAAGTGGAGAACTTTTAATTACCATGATAGAAAAAGTATTAAATGTACCGCATCATGAGTTTTATTATACGAATATAATGAAATGCAAAACAGCTCTTAAAAAAGAACCAACTCCTTGTGAGATTAACAGTTGTAAACCCTATTTAAATCAACAAATTAAGCTTGTTAACCCTAAACTCATAGTTGCCCTAGGAGAGAGATGTTATCAGAACTTAACCAATGATAAAAGCAGTATTGAACAAATTCGTGGTAAAATTTTAAAGTATAATGGAATAGATATTATGCTAATTTATCATCCCAACTATTTATTAAGAAACCCTTCTTCTAAAAAAGAAGCGTTTGTTGATATGTTAAAAATTAAATCCCTATTGGAGCAGATGTGAAAACTTATATATTAATTTTTGTTGCTTTTCTTTTTATAGGATGTTCTCATAAAGAAATAGCTCATGAACAAACACAAATAGCTTTAGAACAAGAGCCTTTTCCCATAGAAACAAAACCTTATAAAAAAGTATACAAAGAGAAAAAAGAGTCGTTACCTTCTGAATTTAAAAACAAGATTGCTATTATCTTTCCCTCAAAAGTGGTTTCAAAATATGCCAGTGGAACTATTAATACTGTTTTATCGCAGATGTTTTTAAACAAAGAAACCTTTGGCTTAGAAGTCATTGATACTTATGATGAGAGTAAACAAAATATTGATAATGCCATTAATGAATTAGATGCAAAAGGGTATAAAAATATATTAATGCTGGTTACGAATACAGGTTTATATCATCTTGAAAATAATTCAAAAATTAATCAGATGAAGATATATGTTCCTTTGATACATAAAAAAAACAGCACTTCAAGTTTGAGTAATGTGGTTTATGGAGGTATTGATTATGAAGAACAAATCGATACTTTATTTAAATATTCCAATGGTAAAAATAGTTTATTTTCAACACAAACACCACTAGGCAATAGATTGCAAAAAATGATTTTGCAAAAAAGTCCAAATATTCATTTAGATACCAATATTGATTTGGATAAAAATAACTATAAAAGTATAGTAAGCAATAGAAGACTTAATGATTCAACTTTGTTTATTAATACATCTATTATAAAAACATCGATACTTTTATCGCAACTGCGAGCGTATGAAACAAAACCTTATGTAATTTTATCTACGCAATTAAATTATACGCCTTTAATTATCTCTCTGACTCAATATTTGGATCGAAAAAACTTTTTAATTGCCAATTCAATAGAAGCCGCCAATTTAGAAATTGAAGAGATAACTTCTTTATTAGATGCCGACATTATTTATAATTGGGTTAATTATTCAACATTAATTGGCATTAATTATTTACTGAAAAATAAATCTTTTGAATTTAACCCTATTGTTAAAAATCAAGTGCAGTACAGAACTACTGTTTATAAAAATGGTCCGTATGGATTTAGAAAACATACCAACTAAACATAAGTTTTTTTTAGATATAATCCCCAATATTTGAAAACACGGAGCTAAAATTGAGAACTCATTATTGTACTGAAGTAACTGAAAAAAATATAGGTGAAACCGTAACTGTAGCTGGTTGGGTAAATAGCCGAAGAGACCATGGTGGAATTATATTTATAGATTTAAGAGATAAAGATGGAATTGTTCAACTAGTAGCTGATCCACAAGATAATAAAGAAGCTCTAGAAGTAGCAGAAAAAGTAAGAGACGAATTTGTTCTTATTGCCACAGGCGTTGTTCGAGCAAGAGGTGAGGGATTAGAAAATCCAAATCTTGTAACGGGTAAAATAGAGATTGCAATAAAAGAATTAATTATTGAAAATCGTTCAAAACCAATGCCTTTTGAGTTAGGTGACGAAAAAGTAAATGAAGAGATTCGACTTAAAAACAGATTTTTAGAATTAAGAACAAAAAAATCATACGATATTTTTAAATTAAGAAGTACAGCAAATATTGCTGTTAGAAACTCTTTAAATACAATGGGCTTCTTAGATGTTGAAACTCCTATTTTAACTAAATCTACTCCTGAGGGTGCAAGAGATTATTTAGTACCTTCACGAGTTCATCACGGTGAGTTTTATGCACTTCCACAATCTCCACAACTTTTTAAACAACTTTTAATGGTAGCAGGATTTGATAAATATTTTCAAATTGCTAAATGTTTTAGAGATGAAGATTTAAGAGCAGATCGACAACCAGAATTTACACAAATCGATGTGGAAATGTCATTTTGTACACAAGAAGATGTGATTAAAGTGGCTGAAAAACTTATTCATGAAACGTTTATGGCGTGTGGAAAAGTGGTACCTACGACTTTCCCTCGAATGACTTATGCACAAGCTATGGAAGAGTATGGAAGCGATAAACCCGATTTAAGATTTGGTATGCCGCTTGTTGATGTGATTGATATATTTGCACGAAGCACCAATGAAATTTTCAGCGAAATTGCAAAAAATAAAGCGCACAACAGAATTAAAGCCATTAAAGTAACCAATGGGGATAATATTTTTTCAAAACGACAAATGAAAGGTTTTGAAGATTTTGTTGCAAAATTTGGAGCTAAAGGCTTAGGCTATTTCCAAATGAAAGAGGACGGACTAAAAGGTCCTTTAACTAAATTTTTCTCTGAAACCGATTTAGAAGAGATTATCAAAGTAACGCAACTAGAAGTTGGCGATGTGGTTTTCTTTGGTGCAGGGCATAAAAAAGTAGTTTGTGATTATATGGGAAGATTTAGACTCTTCTTAGCCAAAGAGATGGACTTAATCAAAAAAGATGTATTTGAATTTTTATGGGTGGTAGATTTCCCTATGTTTGAAGTAGAAGAGGGCAAAATTAAAGCACTTCACCACCCTTTTACTATGCCAAAAGATATGAACAAAGAGAACATTGAAGATATTGAATCTATTGCCTATGACATTGTGTTAAACGGTACGGAATTAGGTGGTGGAAGTATTAGAATTCATAAAGAGCATATTCAAAATGAAGTGTTTGCTTTAATGGGTATTAAAGAAGAAGAAGCCAGAGAAAAATTTGGTTTCTTACTTGATGCTTTACAATTTGGTGCGCCACCACACGGTGGATTTGCATTAGGATTTGATAGGCTGATTATGTTACTAGTAGGAACGGATTCTATTAGAGAAGTTATTGCATTCCCAAAAACTCAAAGAGCTCAATGTTTAATGACACAAGCGCCTAGCGTGGTTGATGAAGATCAGTTAAAAGAGTTAAGCCTTAGAATCAGACAAAAAGTAGATGCATAATTTTTAGTAAAATTACGGTTAAGTAGCAAACAAATTGTTTGCTACTTATGGCTTTTCCCCTATGCTATTAATCCTTAAACTTAGCACTTAATGCTATATACTTAAAAAAGAAGAACAATGTTTTTACCCACAACCCAAGAAGAGATGAAAAAACTAGGCTGGAGCCAGTGCGATGTTATACTAGTAGCTGGTGATGCGTATATAGACTCACCTTTTATTGGTGTTTCAGTTGTTGGACGAATGCTTGAAAAACAAGGGTACAAAGTAGGTATTATTGGACAACCCGACATTGAAACCGATGATGTTATGCGTTTAGGTGAGCCTAGACTTTATTGGGGGGTGAGTGGTGGAAGTATTGACTCTATGGTTTCAAACTACACTGCTACAAAAAAATTTAGAAACTGCGATGACTATACTCCGGGTGGAAAGAATAATAAGCGACCCGACCGAGCAACATTAGTTTACACCAATTTAATACGAAAACATTTTAAAAATACCGTTCCCATTGTTTTAGGTGGCATTGAAGCGAGTCTTAGACGCGTAACTCACTATGATTATTGGTCAAATAAATTAAGAAAACCAATATTGTTTGATGCCAAAGCCGATTATTTAATTTATGGCATGGGTGAAATTGCTATTAAAGAGTTTAGTGCAGCTTTACGAGATGGGAATAGCCCTCTGGATATAAGAGGGGTTAGTTATATAGCAAAAGAAACAAACAATGACTATATTCAACTGCCTTCACACCAAGAGTGTTTGGATGACAAAGAGAAGTATATTGATTTGTTTGATGCGTTTTATCAAAACAATGATCCTATTTCAGCAAAAGGGTTGTGCCAAGCAGTTGATACCCGATTTTTGATTCAAAATCCCCCGTGTGATTATTTAAATGAAAAAGAGATGGACGAAGTGGCTTCTTTGCCACATACACGAGAGCTGCACCCTTATCATCAACCACAAGGCAAGGTGAAGTGTTTAGAGACTATTAAGTTCTCCATTCAAACGCATCATGGGTGTTGGGGTGAGTGCAATTTTTGTGCCATTGGCGTGCATCAAGGGCGAACCATTCGAACACGAAGTGAAACATCTATTTTAAATGAAGCTAAAGAGTTTACCACCTACAAAGATTTTAAAGGCATTATTTCAGATGTGGGAGGACCAACGGCCAATATGTACGGCTATGAGTGCGATAAAAAACTTAAAAAAGGTACTTGCGATGAGATGCGATGTGTCGATTATGACAGATTGTGTGGTGTTATGAAAGTTGACCATTCAAGGCATTTAAAACTCTTAAAAGATATACGCCAAGTTCCTGGTGTTAAAAAGGCGTTTGTGGCTTCAGGCATACGGTATGACGTTATAACAGAAGATAAAAAGCATGGGTATGAATATTTAAAAGAGTTAGTCTTTCACCATATTTCTGGACAAATGAAAGTAGCCCCTGAACACACATCTGATAGAGTATTAAAGCTTATGGGAAAACCTGGGAAACAATCGTTGGTTGAGTTTAAAAAACTCTACGATAAACTTAATAAAGAATCGGGAAAAAATCAATTTTTAACCTACTATTTAATTGCAGCGCATCCGGGATGTGAAGAGAAAGATATGCATGAACTTAAACAATTTACCACGCATGAACTTAAAATGAACCCAGAACAAGCACAAGTTTTCACACCCACTCCTAGTACATATTCAGCCGTTATGTACTACACAGAAATGGACCCCCAAACACGAAAAAAAATATTTGTGGAAAAAGATACAAAACGAAAAGAAAAACAAAAAGATATTGTTATAACAAAAGATTTTTATAAACATAAAAAATTTGATAGCTTTAATGGCTAACATATAAATAAGTATGAAAGAAGAATTTAGATAAAATATCAATCTTTTTTAAACAGAACAATAATAAGGCAGAAACTATGAAAAAACTTTTTTTAATAATTGGAGCACCAGGAAGCGGTAAAACAACAGATGCAGAGCTTATTGCTGCACGAGATGAAAGCATTACTCACTATTCAACAGGAGATATGTTTCGAGCAGAAGTAGCAAGTGGAAGCGAACGAGGACAACTAATTGATTCATATGTAAGCAAGGGAAATTTAGTTCCTATTGAAATTGTTATTGAAACCATTGTAAATGCAATTAAAAATGCACCTACCAATACTGTAGTAATAGATGGCTATCCAAGAAGTGGCGAACAAATGATGGAGCTTGACCGATATTTAATGAATGAATCAGATGTTGAGTTAATTAATGTTATTGAAGTAGAAGTATCAGAAGAAGTAGCTTGTGACAGAGTCTTAGGACGAGCAAGAGGTGCTGATGATAATGTACAAGTCTTTAAAAACAGAATGGGTGTTTATTTAGAACCTTTAGAAGAGATTGAAACATTTTATGGGGCTAAAAAAATATTAAAAAAAATTAATGGTGAACGAACTATTGAAGAAATTGTTGATGAAATGGATGCATTTATTCAATCAAGAATTAACAAAAAATAAAAGAGTAAAATTTTGAGTGATATTATAACACCCAACTTTTATTCAGTAATCATAGGAACAGAACTTTTAAATGGGCGTCGTAAAGATGCTCATTTTGCATTTTTAAACCAAGAACTTTTAAAACGCGGATATGTTCAGAAAGCCAGTTTTGTGATTAAAGATGAACCGGCTTTTATGATGGATATTTTTAATATAATTAAAAATGACCCTCATGCGGTAATGTTTTGTTACGGTGGTATTGGGGCAACCCCTGATGATTTTACTCGTAAAATTGCAGCGCTTAGTTTTACCGAAGGCAAAATGCAATACCACGAAACTGCAAAAGAGCTGATTGTAGAGCAATTTGGAGATGAAGCGTATCCTCATAGAGTTGAGATGTCTTATCTTCCTGTTGGAGCAAAGCTTTTAGACAATGTAGTGAATAATGTTCCGGGATTTTATTTAGAAAACAGATATTTCTTTACTCCAGGATTTCCTTCTATGTCACAATCTATGGTATTGCAAGCTTTAAATACTTATTTTGTTAAAAATGAAGTAAGAACCTATAGAAAAACATTAACTGCTTATACAGGTGAGAACAGTTTAATTGATTGTATGAAAAAAGTTCCTACACATATTGAACTCTCTTCTTTGCCTAAAATTAAAGCAGATAAAAGAGAAGTAGTACTTTCAATCGCTTCACAAAATGAAGAAGAGACCAATCAATATTTTGCAATATTTGAAGAGTTTTTACAAACAGAAAATATTGAATACCATTTAGAAGAAGAAAAAGTTTAAGGTTTATTATAAAAATTAAACTTAAAACTTTTATCTTCTGGATATTTCCCTAAATTATAATCTTCCCACACTTTTCTACAAATAGGATTTCCTTGTTCATACCCTTTTTTAGCAAATACGTGAGCTCTTCCAAAATTAGGAAAAACTCCTTTTCCCGAAGCATACATCATGGCTAAATTGCATTGTGCAGAAATATCGCCTTGTTTAGAAGCTTTCTCAAAATACTCTACGGCTAATTTATAATCTTTTTCAACAACAACACCTAGAGAATAAAACATTCCCATTCTGTTTTGTGAAGCTGCATGCCCTTTTTGGGAAAGGGTATCAAAAATATCATACGCTTTTTTAGGATTATATTTATTAAAATTTTGATTTCCGTATAAAATACCTAAATTATATAAAGCTTTGTCATTTCCAAAATTGGCTGCTTTTTCAAAATTTTCAAATGCCAACACATAATTTCTTTTTTTATAATACTCTTTGCCCGCTTCAAAATATTCATCTTTTTTTTCATAGCTTTCAAAGGCTTCAAAAACATCATCTGCAGAAAAAAGAAGAGAGCTTAACAATAATATTCCAAATAGTAGTTTCATACAATAATCCTTTCTATTGTGGGCTTTAATGAAGTTAAAATTTCATAGGTAATGGTATCATGTATTTTTGCCAAAGAAGTTACATCGTTAAATATGCACACCTCTTCTTGAGTTGTATTTAACGACAAGTTATCCATAGAGACTCGACCCAAAATTTCAAAACCTTCAGGAGTGGTATAGTTTTTATGTTCATTTAGTCGTAAAAATCCATCTCCATACCCAATATCATAGGTTGAAACATTCATATCAGTAGAAGCTATATATGTTCCACCATAACCAATGCGTTCATTTTTTGCTATTTTTCTAGAGGCAATACTTTTAGCATATAAAGACATAACGGGTTTCAAAGCCGGAGGATTTAAAGCCAAATGATTATCCACATAACCATACAAAGCAATTCCTACTCGTACCATCTCTTCATTGAAATTGTTATTGCGAAAAACAGCGGCTGAATTGGCACTGTGAAAGCTAGGAATTGGCAAAAAAAGTTTTTCACATATTGTTTTCACTTGCTCTTTTACGGTGTTAAAATTTTGTTTTTGCCAAAAGTAAGAAGAGCCTAATTCATCGGCATTTGCGTAGTGTGTGAAAACGCCAGTAATAGGCAATTTTCTTTCACAAGCCCCTAAAATAGCCACTTCTAGTTCATCCATAGACAACCCATTTCGGTGCATACCCGTATCAACCTTAAGGTGTATCTTAGTGTTTTGTGGTATGACGCTAAGTGCTTTTAGTGAATTAACCCCTATGTGAAAAGTGTGTGAATAACTCTTTGGGGTGTTGTCAGCAAGGATTAAGATATTATCAAAAAAAGAGACAATAGCAATAGCTTCATCAAAGGTGCGAACGACCGCATTTTGAATACCATACTCATGACATAAAGAGGCAATTTCTACTAGACCGTGACCATATGCATTGTCTTTTAAAACGACTGCTATTTTACTCTTGTCTTTGATTTTCTTTTCGATTAATGATAAGTTGTGAAAAAGATGTGATTTGTTTATAACTATTTTTGCCAAGGCTATTCCAAATGTTGTGAAGATGTAAAATGATTGAATAAAACAATAGCATCTTTTTCGTTTAAAACCTCTTTTAGGGTTTCAAAGTTTGCGCTTTTAATTGCTTCAAAGGTTCCAAAATACAGAAGCAGTTTTTTAACCTTAGCTTCTCCAATACCATGAAGTTGAAGCAAGGAAATTTGTTTGTCTTCTTTTCGTTTTTGCTTTTTATGAAAGGTAATGACAAAACGGTGTGCTTCGTCTCGTTGGCGTTGAACAAATTGTAAACGCTGATCGCTGGTGCTTAATTTTAACGCCTTAAATTCACCGTCAATTTTATAGTGCAAAATATCTTTTGCAGCACCTTTTGACCTGTTCGCTTTAGCGTCTACTTTTTCTTTGGCAATGGCAATAATATCCATAGAAACACCAACAGACTCAATAATGTCATATGCCAACTTAAGTAAGGTCGAACCTCCATCTAAAATCCACAAATCAGGGGCGGGGTTTTTTTCAAAGCTCTCAACTCTTCGTGTAAGGATCTCTTTCATTTGAGCGTATTCATCAAGTGCATCTAAGTTGTAGTGCCTAAAATCAGTTTTTAAAAATTTATCTTCCCACACCACCATAGCCCCGACACAAGCTTGTCCCATCATATGAGAGTTGTCAAAAGACTCAATGCGTTTTGGAACTCTTTGTAAATCAAAAAGTTTTTGCAACTCTTCGTATAAAGAGGTGTTATTTTTTGAGTTTTCAATACGCAAAAGTTCTTGGCAATTACTAATAGCTACATCCATTAACTCTTTTTTCTTCCCCACTTTAGGAAAAACTATAGGAATTTTTTTGCTAAATTTATCGTGTAAGAATGTTTCAAGTTCATCTTTTTCTTCTAACTCAAACCCTACTAAAACCTCTTTGGGCAAAAGTGGGATTTCGTGATTATAATAATTTATAATGGCTCTTTTGTACGCTTCTTCTAAATCAAGCGTGGCATTCTCTTCAAAGAAATCAAGTTTTATAAAATCGTGATTTGAAGAAGCCAGTTTCCCATCTCGGATAAACATTCGTACAATGACGGCTTTTTTAAACCCTTGAACAATAGCAAAAAGATCTAAGTTTTCATTGCTTGCTAAATCCATTCCTGTTTTTATTTGAGATTTTTCAATGGTTTTAATGCGTTCTCTTAACACCATCGCCTCTTCAAAACGAAAATCAGCAGAGTACTCTTGCATTTTGATATTGAGTTGAAAAATAAGCTTTGTTTTATTGTAAATATACTCCAACGCTTCATCAACAATCTTTTTGTACTCTTTTATGCTTACTCTTCCTTCACAAGGGGCAAGACATTTTTTTATTTGATAAAACAAACACGCCTCTTTGCCTTTAATACATGCTTTTTTTTGAACCAATGGAACAATTTCATAAATGGAGTCTAAAATATCACGAGCACCCGTGGAGTAGGGTCCAAAATATTTAATGTGTGAACCTTTAATTACTCGTCTTGTAATTTCAAGTCGAGGGAAATCTTCACTAAAATCTATGTAAATATAAGGGTAGGTCTTATCGTCTCGTAATAAAATATTGTATTTGGGTTTCAGTTGTTTTATAAGTGAATTTTCTAAAATCAACGCATCGTGTTCGTTAGGTACTACAATCCAATCAAGGTTAGCCACTTGGGAAATCATTTTGTAAATTCTAGGTCCTAGTTTATCTGCAGGGGCAATAGTAGGAGTAAATTTAAAATAGGATTTTACGCGATTTTTAAGTACCTTTGCTTTTCCCACATAAAGCAAATGTCCCTCTTTGTCAAAGTATTGATATACCCCAGAGCTTTGAGGCAGTTGTTTGAGTTTTTCTTCTAAATTCATCGCGTGATTTTAGCCAAATCTTGCTTTGGTTATCGAGTTATTTTTTAGGTGCTTTTCTTGAAAAAACTGAAGCGAAATTAAGCAATTATTAAACTAAAATGATGTTATAATTGTTTCAACCAAACAATAGGAGGTGTTAATGACGAGGATTCAACATTATTAGTATTGTTAAGACAAGAAAATTATAAAACAGAAATTGGCTACACAGTCATAGCATAAATAGAGAGTTATTTATGATTTAAAAGGGGAAAATCAAACCGATTTTCCCCTTTGTCGATTAGAACGAAGTTTTCCCAATGATAATGTCGTGATTATCCACAAACTGCTCACACTTTAAACCGTTTAACTTTATACAAATAGTTTGCCATTTTTTAGAGTGACCACTTTGCTCTTTTGAAAAATCTTTCAAATAAAACATGACTGCATGAGCATATTCATGAGGAATAACATGGTGAATCATATAAGAAAGACTCTCTTTAAAACGTTTCTTATTTAAATAGATAATTATTTTAGACTCATTGGTAAAAACAGCTGCACCAAAAAGCTTACTTGGTAATTTGTCTGAAACTACAATGGGAACATTTAAATCAAACCCATAATGGTGTTGTAAAAGTTGTCGTGTGTGTTGTTGTTTTTCAAAAATCTGTTTTTCTATTTTTTGTGAAAGAGGGTTGTTGTCAAACTCATAATCTTTGTATCCATTATAAACTAACAGAACAATAGAAATAAGAACTAAAAAAAAGAAAAATTTATATAACTTTTGAATAAACACAATTTTTCTTTTTATTGCACTACTTGCATTAAGACATCACGGAAGTGATTAAGGTCTTTCATTTGAGTATCATCTTGGTTGTTAATGTCAGGATGATATTGCCGTGCAAGCTCTTTGTACCTCTTTTTAACCTCTTCTTTACTAGGAGTGTGTGAAAAACCAAAAAAATCTTTGGCTTTTTGTACTTCATCTACCCGAACAGGCGCTTTAAAGTTGCCATTTTGAAAGTTCTGAAAATCTTCAAATCGAAAACCTCTGAAGTTTTGACCACTATTTTGAAAGTCATTGGCATTAAAATGAAATTGAAAATTCGCTTGTTGGCTTTTTAGTTTTTTAATCTTTTTATAAATAAAAAAATAGGCTAAAAGAATTACCGATATAACAACGATTAAAAAAATTCCAAAGTTAGTAAAAATAAGATAGAGAATAAAAAAAAGTATGCTAAAACGAATGAGGCGTCTAAAAAAGTAGTCTATATTGTTCATAATGGGTTTAAATCCTTTAATAAAAGTTTTGTATTATAGTATTTTGTTATTATAATAAAGTTAAGATATATTTCACGAGTATAACAAGGAAAAATTAATGCTTTATTACAGTCAACCGCTGTTTCGACCTCCATCTGAAGCCAATAATGTTATTTTACAAATTACACACGGGTGCAGTTACAATGCGTGTACCTTTTGTTCCATGTATGAAACTAAACAGTACAGTCA
>JBAYYP010000035.1:0-20484 GCA_041672955.1 Arcobacteraceae bacterium | reverse complement strand
TTGTAAATCTTTTTTAAGCCCTATATCTAAAGCTGAAAAAGGTTCATCTAAAAACAGAAGTTGAGGCTTTGTAATAAGCGCTCGTGCAAAGCTTACTCTTTGTCTCATTCCACCGCTTAAATCTTTAGGATATTTATTAAAATCACCCTCTTCTAAGCCAAATTTTAAAGCCATTTCACAGGCTTTGTTATACGCTTTTTTTTCTCCCTCTTTAGAAACTATTGGCACCATAATATTTTCAATAGTTGTTTTCCAAGGAAGAAGCCTTGCATCTTGAAAAGTATAAGCCGAACTTTTAAAACTATTGGTAATTTCACCCTCAACAACATCCAGTAAACCACCACACAGTTTTAACAAAGTTGTTTTTCCACCACCACTAGGTCCTACAATGCCAATAATTTCACCGACATTAAGCTCAAAATTAATATTTTTTAAAATTTGAGTAAACCCAAAATAGAAATTTAACTCTTTAACGCTTAGTTTCTCCATGACTCTACCTCTTTTTTAATAGGTTCTAAAATAATGTATTCCATAAAAAGTAGTACGCCAACCATAGTAGTAACTAAAGCCAAAGCAGTTGGTGTGTCTAAGTGGCTTCTTGATACTGCTAAAGCAGATCCAATGCCATCGTTGGCACTTAATAGTTCTGCCATAATAACAATTTTCCAACTCATACCCAAAGCACTCACCCACGAAGGGAACAAATACGAAAACAGATGAGGAAAATACAAATCTTTACACTTTTGAAAAAAGCTTAAATTAAAACTCTCCATCATCTCTTTTAAATCGCCCTCAATAGTACGACTTCCTTGTAAAGCACCTACAAAAATAATAGGAAAAGAAGCAATTACCACTGTAAACATAACGGTTGTATCTCCAAAACCAAACCAAATCATGGCTAAAACAATCCACGCAATTGGTGGAATTCCTACTAATATTGTAACAATAGGTCGGCTCATAATTGAAGCTGTGGTAAATAACCCACCAATAAGTCCTAAAAATGTTCCAATGCCTAAAGAGATTAAAAAGCCAAATAGACCTCTTTTTATGGTTATGGATAAATCGTTTAGAAAAGAGGTATCGTCAAAGAGTGCGTACATTGTTACAAGCACCTCTTTAGGTGATGGCAATACTAAGTCGCCATAAATTTGATTTCCTAAATCCCAAAAAGCCAAAAAGAGTAAAATAGAAGCAATTGAACCCCAACCGCTCCATAAAAACCAAGGAAAATCCTTGATTATTCTAAAAAGTGTTTTCATTGGTAGTAAAACCCTTCATCGGGTATTTTATTCCCTATTAATTTTGGTTCAATCTCATTTAAAATAGAGAAAAACTCCTCTAGCTCTTTTTGAGCTTTTTTAGCACTAACGGCATGAAGTTGAACATGTTCAATTGAGTCAGCAACAGCTTCTTTGCTTAAGAAGTCAATATGTTTAGCAACTAACTCCCCTGCTTCTTGAGCGTTTTGTTTGTACCATTGAAGTGCTTTTATATACTCTTGCTCAAATCGTTTAACCGTATTGGCATCAATATCTCCTACAACTGCTAATCCTGCTTGTGGAATAGAATCTTTAGTGTTAAAAGCCTTTCCCCACTCTTTTTGAATATTTACACTTCTATAAAGTTCAGGTGCAATTAATTTAAGAGGAAAAGAGCCTGTTTTTCGCATTGCCATTGAAGTTGCTGGTTCTGCTAGAAGTACATTTGAAGCTCGTCTTAAAATAAGCATTTGCATAGCATCAGGTGGAGCTGGTACATATTTAATATTAAAATCTTTTTTAGGGTCTAGACCATTTTTTCTAATAATTGCTTCTAAAACAATATCTGGCATATCAGCACGAAAAGGAACTACTATTTCTTGATTTTTTAAATCACTTATAGTTTTAATATTTTTATCGCGTGAAATTATCTCTAAAATCCCCCAAATAGGAACATTTAAAAGCTTTATATTTTCACCTTTATTGTACAAAATAGCAGCAACATTTGTAGGAACTGCTACAAAATGAGCCTCTTTTTTAAGTAAAATTGCCCGAAGCTCATCGGGGTTTTTCCAAAGTCTAAACTCTACTTTTTCTGCCACATCATTTAAAGCTCCACTTCTAATAAGCTCAAAAATGGGGTGAGAAATAGTAGCAACGGGTCCTGCAATAATTAGTTTCTCCATTTTAGGTGCTGCAAAAAGTGAAACAGTAAATAGTATTGCAATAATAATTGTTTTCATAACTTTCCTTTGGGTTTAAATTTTGTTAAAAAGTGACTCTCATACCAACAAAATAGTATCTGCCACTATTAACACCTAACTCTTCTTGAGTTTTTTTATCGCCAATATTGTTAATACCACCATACACAGACCACTGTTTGTCAAAATCATAATTTAAACTGGCATCACTTAGCATATACGCATCACTTTTAGTGCTATTTTGTGTATCTAAATGCTGTTTGCCAATATATCTTAGTATGGCATGTGTACTTAAATTTTCAGTGATTTTATAATCAACCCCTAAAGATGCCGATACTTTAGGCGTAAAAATAAGTTCTTTGTTTGTTGCTTTATCTTTTGTGTCTAAATATGTGATATTTAAAGAACTATTTAAATTATCATAAAAAGCATAATCAAGGCTTAATTCTGCTCCTGTTATCTCTACTTTATCTATATTTTCAGATGTATAATATCTTGTAGCATTATTTGCATTATTATAAGTAACAAGCTCAATTTTGTCTTTAATTTGTGTATGAAATAGTACAATTTCTGAAAACAAGCTATAGTAACGGTTATTTAAAGCCACTTCAAAACTTTGTGACTCTTCTGGTTTTAAATCATAACTAGCACCTTTTGGTCCGTAAACCACTTCAGCACCTAGTCGTTTTCCATTTTTAAAAGATGGTGAAACAACATAGAGTTCTGCAATATCAGGGGTTCTGTACCCTTGAGCATAGTTAGCTCTTACATTTGTTGTCTCATTTAGTTTTTGAACTACTCCTGCTTGAAATGTAACTTTGTTATTTGCATTTGAAATATGGTCATATCTAGCACCCAATGTTGCATTTAAGCTCTCATTAATAGCAATTTCATCTTGAATAAAAGCAGATTTATAAGTCACTTCTTTAGTAATAAACTCAACTGAAGTTGGGTCTGGGTTTATTGCACTTGAATCTCGTGTCTCTTTTCTATAATCCAAACCAGCAGTAATTAAATTGGCTTCATTTAACGCATATGTTGTAACAGACTCAATATTATCAATAGTTACATTTGCACTAAATTTAGTATTTACAGGACCTGTAAAATTTAAAGGTGTTGTTTCATTTCTTTTTTTATAATCAGAGCGATAATATTTTAAAGAAGTTTGTAAATTATCACTAATAATATAGTTTAAATCTGTTGAAATATCTAATCGTTTGTTTTCATCAATAGATTTAACAGGAGTGTTTTTAATTAAACCACCACCTGAAAATTTGGCTGCTCCTAAATAGACGCCTTCATTATCTTCTGTAAAATAGTTAATATCTAAGCCAACTGTTAAAGCATCGTTAATATCGTGTTCAACTCTTGTTCCAACACTTTTTATGGTACTTTCATTTAAATAAGTAACATCGCTTTGTCCGCTAATTCCATGTTGTGGATTTGCAGGCATAACCGTACCTGTGTTAGGGTTAGTAGCTACTTGTTTGTAGCTTTTCTTTAAAGAGTATGAAGTTGTATCTATAAATGAGCCAAATAGTTTATAGCGAGTATCTTCAACACTTCCAGTAGTTACAAAATTCAGATTTTTCTCTTTAGCTTCTCCTGAACCATTTGAGCCATATTTTATATCTAAAGTACTACTTTGTTTAGTGGCTTTTTTAGTAATAACATTAATTACCCCACCAATAGCATCTGAACCATACAGCGTGGACATAGAGCCTTTAACAATTTCAATTCGTTCAATCATAGATGCAGGAATTCTATTAAGCTCATAAGGACTCTCAGTTTCACCTGATAAGCGTTTGCCATCTAGTAGTATTAAAGTACCATTTGAGCCTACTCCTCTAATAGAAATAGAAGCTTTAGAAGCAGCACTTGGGTGTGGAAAGCGACCATATTGGGCATTTAAAGATGGAATTTTCTCAAAAACTTGCTTTAAAGTACTTGCAGCTATTTTTTTAATATCTTCACTTGTTACAACCTCTACAGAAGCAGTAACGCCATCAATATTTTTTTTAGTTTTAGTAGCACTTGTAATTGTAACTTCTTCAAGTTGTACAGAGTTTGCATAGAGTAAATTAGATACCACTAAACTTGTAATAAATAGAGTTTTTTTCATTTTTTTTAAACCTTCTAATAATTTTTGTAAATAACAACTATCTACAGGCTTGAAATAACTTTTTCTTATACATATAAATCCTTTAGTTTTGTAAGTTGCATATTAATACAATTGATAATCATAATCATTGATTAATATCAAGGCCTCTTTAATTTACTCTAAAAGATACAGGAAGAATAAGAGTTGAAACCATTTGAGGTTTTGGTAAGTTCTGATTTTTTAACTTCATAGCTGATTTTAAAGCAGCTGTATCTAAGAGTTCTCTATTTGAGCTTTTATAAATATAAACATCTAGTAGTTTTCCATTGGTGTCAATAACAATTGCTAGTTCAACAACACCAACCCACCCCATTCGTTTAGCAACATTGGGATAAATTAAAGTACTTAAAACCTTGTTGCGAATAATGGCAAAGTTGGTTTTAACAAAGTTTTGCTCATGTGTTATTTTTTCTGGCTCTCTTTCAATACTTTTTTGCTCTTGGCTTTTTGAGGTTTTTTCTTCAATTGGTTGTGCAATTTCTTCTTTTAGAATCTCTTTTGGTTTTTCTATAGGTTTTTCTATTGGTTTTTTTATAATTTTTTCAATAGGTTTTGCAGGAGTAATTGCCTTGGGTTTTTCTACTGGTTTATTTTTTTCAATTGGCTTTTCAATAGCTTTGGTTTTTTCTATTGCTTGAGTAGGTACTACACTGTTTTGTTTTGGCAGTTCAAAGCTTGAAAGTTGCATTGAGATAACCTCTCTTTTACTCTCAATCTTTATAGGATTGTAGTGCTTGTATAACAAATATGAACCAAAAAGTGTACTGTAAATTAAAAAAGAGATAAAAAAAGCTTTTTTTTCATAATTTAAATAAGATGATTTGAACATTCTATTACTTTTTGACAACCATAGATATTTTTTCAATATTTTTTTTCTTAAGTGAGTCAATTACAAAGATAAACTCTTCATAAGGCACTAGTCTATCAGCACTTATTGCTACTAAGTCCTCTTTTGTTAGACTATTTAGTTTTACTAAAAGCTCTTCTTTGCTTACCTTTTCATCATTCACATAAAAAATTTTATCCGCTGTAATTAAAATCTCAAACTGTTTAGGTTCTAGTTTAATATGCGATGAGGCTTGTGGTAAGGTAATTTCAATTTTTCCTAAAGCAATAAATGAAGATATTGTTAGAACAATGGCTAAAAGAACCAACATAACATCTATTAAAGGAACAACATTTATGCCCTCAACTCTTTTTAATGATTTCATCTTCCCACTCACTTATTTTTAAATCTACTTTTCTTAAAAAACCTCCGTAAATAATAGTTGCTGGAATTGCAACAATCAACCCAGCAGCCGTTACTTTAAGTGCAAGTGCTAAACCAACTATTACTTTAGAAGTATCTAACGCACCTCCACTTATTCCAATTTCATAAAAAACTACCATAATCCCACCAACAGTTCCTAAAAGCCCTACATAAGGAGCATTTGAGCCAATAAGTGAAATAGTAGTTAAGTTTTTAGTAACATCTCTTTCTATTGCATTTTTTGTTTTATAGTCTAAGAGTTTTAAATTTTTAAAGAAAAATGCTCTTTCAATTGCATACATTAAGACTATAAAACTCATTAAACCTAAAATTCCTAGCGTTCCATAGTCAACTATTAGTTTTATATTTTCCATTACAATACTTGTTTCTTACTTTTTTTTAATACACGAATATTAAATCCACTGCATATTTTATAAGGAATAAAATTGTTTTCTAAAGCATATGTAATGTCTAGCATCTCTTGTATATCTATGTCTATGTGGTGTTTTGTAGCAATAAAAGTGCTAAGATTTGGATCAAATCTAAAACTGTTAAACCCCTCAAAGTGGTTTAATATCTCTTGACTCATAAGAACTCCTTAATATTTACAACTGATAATAATTATCAGAAGTATAAAGAAGTTAAACTTAATTGTTTATTAATAACAGTTATCAATATTAAGCTATCGTTGCTATTTTTAAGAAGTTATTTATCTCTCTTTTTCTTCTTCTTCAACCCAACTTCCACTTAATGCTTTTTGCAAAGTAACTAAAGAGTATAAATAGAGTAATTTTTGATTAATAAGGGACTCTTTTGCTTGTGTATTGGCTTTTTTAGCATCCATTAGCAAAGAAAAATCAATTACTCCATAGTCATATTGCAGTTGAGAAAGTGAAAGTGTTTTGTTCTCTTCTTTTAAAATAGCTTCTTTGAGTTCATTTTGTATTTTATTACTGTGTGAACTATTTAAAGCATCTTCTACCTCTTTAAGAGCAGTTAAAACTGTTTTTTTATAATTTTCTACGCTTTCATAGGTTTTAGACTGCTCAATTTTAACTTGGTTTTTCAATATATCTCTATCAAATAAGTTAAGATTTAATCCCAAACCCAATCCCAAAGTGGTAGTAGGATGATTTAATGAAAGCAAAGAAGCACTGGCCTGCCCTGCTTGTGCGGTTAAGTTAAAACTTGGAAACAGCGAAGCGTAAGCTGCGTGGACAGAGGCATTATTGCTTTTAATTTGCTCTTTTGCTCTGGCTACATCGGGGCGATTTAATAAAAGAGTTGAGGATAGATTTTCACTTACTTTTGGAATAATTATTTTTTCAAAAGAAGGTTCTTCTATATGCAACTCTTGCGAGGATTTCCCAACTAATAAAGCTAAACTGCTGTGCAAGCTCTTTTTTTGCAGTTCCAGAGCCGTTAATGTTGATTCATATGTGAGTAAAGAACTTTTTTGTCTACCTAAATCTAAGGCATTAATTGTTCCTAATTCATGCTTTTTTTTCATAATAGTAAGCACTTTTTCTTCATTTTGAATCGTATATCGTGTTAATTTTATTTTTTCACAAGTAGCTGTATATTGGAAATAAGTTTCAACTAGCGTTGCTACAAGGCTTAATTGAATGGTTTCAAAATCGTATTGAGTCATATTTAATGCAGCTTGTGCAATATTGTGAGAAGCTCTGACTTTTCCCCACAAATCAAGCTCATAGTTCATGCTAATCGTTGCACTTGTAGATTTACTACTGGTGTAACTCTCACCTTTTTCTCTTTTTTTATTGCTCGAACTGTTTACACTTGCATCTATACTTGGAAAAAAAGAAGCATTTGCGTTGTCTAAATAAAGTTTGGCTTGTTCTATTTTTTGTAGTGCCATTAGCATATCTGAATTATTATCAAGCATTTGGTTGACTAAGCTGTTTAAATCTTCTTCTTCAAAATGTTGCCACCAAAATTTATCTACTTTTAAAAAAGCTGCGTTCTCAAGGTTTTTAGGCAATTCATAGTGTGAATTAACCTGTAAAGAAGAAGAGGAACACGCTGTCAAAAAAATTGCTAAAGCAGTTGAAAAAATAATCTGTTTTTTCATAATATTTCCTTATTTTGAAGACAAAGCAGTTACAGGGTCTAAATCGGCTGCTTTTTTTGCAGGTAAATAACCAAAAATAAGCCCTGTTAAAAAAGCACAAGAAAAGGCTAAAAGAACAGGCATTAGCGCGTAGCCTACTTCTGTATTAAACAAAGAAATAGTAAAAGTAGCTCCCAGTCCCACAATGATACCAATAACTCCACCCAATGCAGAAACTACAAGTGCTTCAATTAAAAATTGCTGTAAAATATTTCTGGTTCTTGCCCCCGTAGCCATTCGTATGCCTATTTCTTTGGTTCTTTCCGTTACATTAACCAACATAATATTCATTACTCCAATTCCCCCTACTAGCAAAGATATAGCGGCAATTGAACCTAGAAGTACAGTTAACGTATTTTGTGTTTTAGTAGCATCTTCTATCATGGATGCCATATTTAATATTCTAAAATCTTCAATTCCATGTCGTTGAGATAAAAGGCTTTTAATACTTTGTTCGGTTGCTTCAATCTTAGACAAATCATCCATAGCTACTGTGATATTTCGTAAATGCCTTTGCCCAATAATATGCAAACTTCCTGTATAAAAGGGAACAAAAACAACATCGTCTTCATCTTCTCCAAAGGCATTGGCTCCTCTTTTGTCCATAACTCCAATAACTTGAAACATACTGTTATTAATAAGAACAAACTTTCCAATAGGATTTTCATGCTCAAAGAGCGTTTTGGCTACCGTTTGACCCAAAACAATTACTTTGGCCAGATTGTAATTGTCCTCTTCATTAAAAAAACTTCCTTGTGCTACACTCCATTTTCGGACATTAATATAATCACTGTTGGTTGCATTTAAAGGGGTTATTTGGTCAATATTACCATATTGAACGGTGACACTTTTTTTACTTTCAGGAATTGCCCATAAAATATTTTCTACATCATTAATGGCTTCAACATCTTCGTAAATAAGCGTTTGAATATTGGTAAAACCTCTTTGTCCAGGAACTCCTGGGCGAACAACTAATAAATTAGTACCCATAGAACCCATTCTTTCGAGTACCTCTTTTTTTGCTCCATCTCCAATGGCCAACATAGCAATAACCGAAGCTACTCCAATTACAATGCCAAGCAGCGTTAAAATAGTTCTAAAAAGATTCATTTTTAAAGACTTAAAAGCACTTTTTGTTGATTCTATTATTTCATTAAAAATATTACTGCTTGAAAAAGCATTAAAATCAAATGTATCGTATTTTTCATTCTTTCGTGGTTGGGAGTTATTAATAATTAGACCATCTTGAATTTCTATTATTCTGTGAGCATTGGAAGCAATTTTTGCATCGTGAGTAATTAGAATAATGGTATGCCCTTTTGAAGAGAGTTCATTAAAAAGGTTAATTACCTCTTGCCCACTTTTGCTGTCAAGTGCGCCTGTTGGTTCATCTGCAAGAATAATAGCCCCTCCGTTCATTAAGGCTCTGGCAATTGAAACACGCTGTTGTTGTCCTCCTGAAAGCTGGGTAGGAAGGTTTTTAAGTTTATCCTCTAATCCTAAGTAGCTTAATAACTCTTTTGCTTTTTTCTCTCTTAATTCTAAGGATACTCCCGCATACACCGATGGAACTTCTACATTTTCACTGGCACTTAAAGAGTTGATTAAATTATAACTTTGAAAAATAAAACCAAACAGTTCTCTTCGTAATGCGGCTAATTCATCTTTACTTAAATTAGCAACATTTTTTTTATTAAAAAAGTACTCTCCACTTGTAGGCTTATCTAAACAACCCAAAATATTCATTAATGTTGTTTTTCCACTTCCACTAGCACCCACAATTGCCACAAATTCACCTTGATATATTTTCAATGAAATGCCATTGAGTACCGTAGTTTTAAAATCACCGTTTTGATAAGATTTTACAATATTCTTTAATTCTATTAGCGGTGAACTGCTCAAAAATTCATCCTTGAGGGCGGTTGTGCTTTACTGGAACTATTGAGTAAAATAGAGTCATTTTCATTTACGCCTTCAAGAATTTGAGCTTGAACTCTATTTTTAACGCCTATTTTTATAGGATACTCTTTAATATTTCCATTGCTTTCTACTCGTTTAATTGTATAACTGTTTTCATTACCATTAATAGCATTTATAGGCACTAAAAGTGCATTTTGAGCTTGGTCTAATACAAAGAAGACTTGTGTCGTCATGTAGGTCATAAGTTGTCCATTTTGATTTTGAACATCAAATAAAACATTGTATAGCACAACATTATTTTCAACTGTAGGAGTAGGCTCAATTTTGTCTAGCGTACTGTGCCATCTTTTATTATTTCCTAACGTTTTAAAGTAAACATGCATATTTTTTTGAAGTTTATTAATATCGGCTTCAGAGACCTGAGCTTTAACTGTCATTGTAGATAAATCAGCAATTTGTAAAATCACAGGAGCGTTTTGATTGGCATTAAGTGTTTGCCCTTGTTTAGCACTAATAGAAACAACAGTGCCGTCCATTGGTGCGTATATTCGTGTATATTCTAAATTGGCTTCATCGGCTTGAATACTTGACCGACTTTGTTCAATTTGTGCTTGAATCATCTCTATTTGAGCCAAAGAAGAGTCGTAATTAAGTTTTGCATTTTCAAAGTTTTCCAAGCTGGTTGCTAGTTCTTTGTAAAGCTCTTTTTGACGAGTATAATTGGTTTTTGCTAATTCTAATTGGGCTTTACGCTCTTTAAATTGAGCTTCTTGATATTTAAGTTGAGCTTTGCTTTGGTCTACTTTTGCTTTAAAGACTGTAACATCAATTTGCCCCAGCAAGTCACCTTTTTTAACCACATCGCCTAATTCAATATAGAGTTTTTCAAGCTGTCCTGAAACTTGCGTACCGACATCAACATAATCTTTAGGATTGATAGTACCCGTAGAAGTAACAAGGTTTTCAATATTGCCTTTAATCACTTTTACAACAATAGGCTTGCTGTTTCCTTTTTCAGATGAATTTAAATTAATATATAGAGTATATCCTATACCCAATACTATCAATACACTCAACGTAAATAATATTTTTCTTTTCATTGGTATCTCTTATTTTTTATATCAGCTAAAATAATAAATCATCCCTATATTAGGTATTCTTAACGTGACACAAGTATACCCTCTTTGGATAAATATTTCAAAAAGGTTATACCTTAATTTTTTTAATAATTCGTTTTACTGTTTATATATTAAACTATCTTTTCTTTTATTTGTTCGCACCAAAGGGCAATTCTGTTTAAGCTTTGTTCACTTTGATTCTCTTCATCTAAGACTAAGCCTACAAATTCGCCATCGGTTTTTTGAGATTTTGACTCTTCATAGACATACCCTTGAGTGCTCCAAGCTCCTACTACATTTGCATTTTTTGCTGTAACTTGTTCATACATAGTACCCATAGCATTTACAAAAGTATCATTGTATGACTCTTGATCGCCTAAACCAAAAAGAGCAACGGTTTTATTTTTAAAATCAAGCTTACAAAACTCATCCCAAACATCGTCCCAATCGTCTTGTAAGTCACCATTGCTCCATGTTGAAGTACCAAAAATGAGTTTATCATATTCATTTATTCTTTCAATATTTGTGTCTGATATATCAAAAACATCGTTAATACCTAAGGTTTTTGCAATGAGTTTTGCTGCTTCTTTAGTATTTCCTGTACTGCTTGCATAAAATATAGCACTTGACATAATAGTTCTCCTATTTTAAGATTGAACGAAAGGAATAAAGGGTCTACATTATTCCATAATCGCTTTGTTAGGCGGACTTCTTTACTTAAATATATTTTTAGGCAGAAGCTTTGTGCCATCCAATTAGATTAAAAAGCTTTAATACTTTATCATAATTTTATAATTTTTATGTGTAATAATTTAAAGTAAAACAACTGTGCTTAGTTCTTTATAAATAACTATTATCGCTGTTTAATAGAGATAAAGTTAATTTGAGGGAGTAAGCAATTCCAACCCTTTAGCAGGAAGATTAAAAATTCTTTTTACAAAGTTCAAAGAGGCATCTGCTGCATCTTGTGTTAGATTGGTTTCTATTTTAGGGTCATCTAAACTGCCGTATATTTGTACTCGTGTTGAAACGTTTTTGTCATCGCCTAAAAATAAGTAGTTTAAAACAGGTACGTAGCCTAAGATTTTACTGTAATCTTTTAAGAAAATAACCACTACATCACTGTTTATCTCTTTTTTCTCTAAATCAATGAGTCCAACAGCTTTAAAGTCAGCCATATTTCCAACCGTGTTTAGGTTATCAATATAGAAAAGCTCTCGCTCTAAATCGTATCTAAAATTTAGACTCCCCTCCACTATTCTGTATCCTGTTAAGTTAAAACCTTTATTCGTAGCCATTCCAACAAAAGAAGGAATTGCTAAAAGTGGGTTAATAATTGCAGGCGTAGTATTAATAAAAGTAATAAGATTGTTCAAAATAGCCAACTGCTTAATCTTGGCATTAGCCGTGGTAACCTCACCTTGTAGAAGACTAGCTGTGCCTTTTACTTTTAAGTTAAACTCTCCATCTTGAAAAAAGTTTTCTATTCCTACGAGTTGATTTATAAATGCAGAAGAGAGATTATTTCCATAAAACTCTATTTTATCTGTTCCATCTTTTAGATAATATAAATTTCCCTCTTTATGCTGAAGGTTTAAATTTATTTTGTTTTCCTCTATAATTAAAACATAATTGTTTGCTAAAAGTTTTTGTTTGTCATTGAGTGCAATATTAGAATTTATTCCATTAATTTGAATATGTAAAGTGTTTTTTTCTTCTTTTTTCTCATCGTTTTGTTCATTTTGAGTACTTTTTATTGCTATATTACTAATATTAAGGCCATCAAGGGTAATGAAGTTTTTTCCATCTTCTATTCGTACTTTTATTCTTTCATCTAAACTGTTTATAGAAATGATGTCGTTACTCATATTGCCAACAATAGAAGTATGGGTTAATTGTTCTCCTGATTGTTCAAAAATAGGGAAATCTAATTCATCTAAAGTGGCATTAAAATCAATATTATCTTTGCTATGAAGCACAATATCTAGTGTTCCTTTTTTAATTTTAAGATTTTTAAGAATTTCAGAGTAAGAGTGTGCAAATGCCAAATTATCAATATGAATTTGTGTTCCCTCTTTTAAAACAGAGATTTCTGTAAAAAGCTCTGGCAAGGTTATACGAGTAAACTCTTGATAATCAAGCAGTATATCTGTGGCAATACTGTCTATATGAATAAGCGGTAACTCTTTTGTTTGTATCTTAAATTTTTTTACTAAAGCATCCCCTTTAGCACTCTTCGTATTGGTGTTTATAGCAAGATTTAAATAGGCTTTAAACATCTCTTTTACTTCTACATTTGACTCTTTTATTAAAACCATTTCATCGTTTAGTTCTACCGTCGCATTGTGGGCTAAAAATTCAAATCCATCTAAACTAAAATTTGAGTTTTTGGCATGAAACACTCCTTTAGTATGTAAAGAGTTATCTTTAAAAAAAACTTGTATTGCCAATGTGGATTGTGTTGAACCATCCAGTTGAATAATGGGCAAATGAACTTCATAGGCTTTTAAAATATTTAAAATATCTTTATCTAAATGATGTTTTGTTTTAAGTTCAATAACAATATTTGAAGGCTCGGCATCTCCACTTAACGAGTGAATAACGACATTACTTCCATCTATACTAATATTTTTATACATTGGTTTTTCTAAGTCAAAATATAAGTTATCATTTTTAAAAGATACCGTTATTAATGGCGTTTTAATTGTGTTTACATCTTTATGAAATAAAATATCGGCATTTTTAACATAGGCTAGACCGTCAAGTGAGCTTAAAATAGGCATAAAGCTATCTTTTTCAAGCTGTCCTTGTAAAAAGTCTAAGTGAATATCTCCTTTAATATTATCATACATCCACTCTTCAATAGTAGGATGAAGCTGTACAAAATCTTTTACAAACTTAAGAGATTGAAACTCTTTTTCACCTCTTAAAGTAAAATCTATACTCTTTTCTTGAGTTTGTGCATCTAAACTTAATTCTAACTCTTTGTAAAAAATATTACCTGAATAAAGTGTGTCGTGAGTATTGAAATCTGTTTTTAAAAGACCATCAAACAGTAATTTGTAATCTTTTAAATATAAAGAGTAGAGTTTTAAAGTGATACTATGTTCTTCAACAACAGGCTGTGCTGAAATGTTTATAAACTTATTGTCAATATAAAAAATAGATTCATCTATAGTAATAGTAAACTCATTGTTCTTAACTTTAAGCGATTCAATATTAATACGTTGGAAAATTTTTAATATATAAGGTAGGTATTGAATGTTTTTTTTAATATCATTTGTTGAGTTTTCAGAGCTTGTAGTTGTGGGAAGTTCTATCTCATCGATTTGCACAATCAACTTTTTATCTAATTTGATATACAATTTCGAAACATTAATGCTTGCAAAGGAAAACTTCTCGATATAAATACCAGAAGATACAATGAAAAAAAATCCAATAAAAAAAATAAAAATAGATATAAATAAAAATTTAATAATATTTAACATAATAGAGTTTTTCCTGATAACTTGTGTAGTTGTGTTGTTTTATGTGAATCTTTTTGTGTATTCAACAAAAGTCATTTATATTCCCAAAGGCTCGACAAACTCAATTATAACATACTTAAGCAAAAGCGGTTATGAATTAAATTTCATAGATAAAACGCTTGTTCGTTTTTTAGGTTATCCACAACAAGGCTGGATTGATTTAAAAGCCCAAAAGATGACCAAGGCAGACTTTTTATATAAATTAGTTACTTCAAAAGCAGCGTTAAAAGAAGTAACTTTAATTCCAGGAGAGACCTACTACTTTTTCTTAAAAGATGTGGCTTTAAAAATGGGTTTATCTGAAATAAAATTATTTAATGCGTATAGAAAGTATGCTTTTAGAGAAGATGGTAATATTTTAGCGGAAAGCTACAGTTTGCCTATGGGAATGAGTGAAGAGAATTTAATTTATTATCTTATTAGTTATACACAAAGACGCTATGAAGAGTTTAGTAAAAAAATATTTGGGGAATATACTCCTCAAAATTGGTACTACTACATCTCTATTGCTTCAGTTATTCAAAAAGAAGCAGCTTCCAAAGAAGAAATGCCTTTGGTTTCAAGTGTAGTTTACAACCGTTTAAATAAAGGAATGCCTCTACAAATGGATGGAACACTCAATTATGGTAGATATTCTCATGAAAGAGTTACTGCTGCTAGAATACGAGAAGATGATAGCTATTACAACACATATTTAAACAAAGGAATTCCTCAACATCCCGTTTGTGCTATCTCTTTAGATGCTATAAAAGCAGCAATTTTTCCTGCTAAAACAGAGTATTTATATTTTGTAAAAGACAATCGTACAAGCATGCACAGATTTAGTACAAACTATAAAGATCATGTTAATAATATTAACAATAATCCAAAAGTTGCAGCTCCAATAATAAAAGAAATTAAAGCTGTTTCTAGCACCATTGCACCAAATGTTAATGTATCAAATAAACCAGTTCAAACAAAAGTAACCATCAATAACAAAGAGGCTAAAGAGAATAAAAATGTAGAAACTTCTATTTTTGACACCATTAAAAAAGATCAGAAACCAGCCATTATTAAAGATTTATGGAAAAATGTTAAGTAGAATTTGTGAAAAAATGAAACAATCATATTATTAATTTTTTGATAACCGTCAATATAATTTCACCTTGATTATATAAATGGTAAGATACACCCACATTTAAAATTACGGTTTTAAAAATTGTAATCAATTACGAGGAAATAACATGTCAAAAATCATTTACACTAAAGTTGATGAAGCACCTGCTTTAGCAACTTATTCGTTTTTACCAATTATCAAAGCATTTACAAAAAGCTCTGGTATAGAAATGGTATCTAAAGATATTTCACTAGCTGGAAGAATTCTTTCAAACTTCCCTGAAAACTTAAAAGAAGACCAAAAGATGGTTGATCATTTATCTGAATTAGGAGAAATGACACAAGACCCAAATACAAATATTATTAAACTTCCAAATGTATCAGCTTCTATCCCTCAATTAAAAACTGCTATTGCAGAGTTGCAATCAAAAGGTTACGATGTTCCTAATTATGATGCAAGTGCTGAAATTACAGCAAGATATTCAAAAATTTTAGGAAGTGCAGTTAACCCTGTTTTAAGAGAAGGAAACTCAGACAGAAGAGCGCCTAGTGCTGTTAAAAACTATGCTAAAAACAACCCTCACCGAATGGGAAAATGGACAAAAGATTCTAAAACAGATGTAGCACACATGGATCATGGAGATTTTTATGATACTGAAGTTTCTAAAACATTTGATGCAGCTGATGATTTAAAAATCTCTTTCTTTGATAAAAGTGGTAAAGAAACCGTACTTAAAGCTTCAACAAAAGTTCTTGAAGGTGAAATTATAGATGCAACTGTAATGAGTGCAAAAGCACTTCAAGAGTTCTATGCTAAAGCAATTAAAGAAGCAAAAGATAAAGATGTTCTTCTGTCACTTCATTTAAAAGCTACTATGATGAAAGTATCAGATCCTATTATGTTTGGATTTGCAGTTAAAGTATATTTCAAAGATTTAATTGAAAAACACGGAAAACTTTTTGACGAATTAGGCGTTAACTTTAATAATGGTTTAGGAGATCTATACTCTAAATTAGACCAAGTTGATGCAGCTAAAAAAGCTGAAATTGAAGCAGATATAAAAGCTGTTTACGCAAAACAACCACGACTTGCTATGGTAAACTCTGCAAAAGGAATTACAAACTTACACGTTCCTTCTGATGTTATTATTGATGCTTCAATGCCTGCTATGCTTAAAGGTGGCGGTAAAATGTGGAATGCACAAGATAAAGAAGAAGATACCTTAGCACTTATTCCAGATAGATGTTATGCTCAAAGCTTTAAAGCGGTAATTGATGATTGTAAAGAGAACGGTACGCTAGATGTAACAACAATTGGAACGGTTCCAAATGTTGGTTTAATGGCTCAAAAAGCTGAAGAGTATGGAAGTCATGATAAAACTTTCCAAGCAGAAGCTAATGGAGAGATTAAAGTACTAGACAAAGCAGGAAACACTGTATTTAGCTTTGATGTAGAAAATGGTGATATTTTCAGAATGTGTCAAGCTAAAGATGCTCCAATTCAAGATTGGATTAAATTAGCAGTTTCAAGAGCTAGACTTTCCAATACACCAGCAATTTTTTGGCTGGATGAAAACAGAGGTCACGATGCCCAAATGATTAAAAAAGTAAACAAATACTTGCCACAACACGATACATCTGGACTTGATATTTCTATTATGGCTCCACTTGAAGCTACAAAAGTTTCACTAAAACGAATGAGAGAGGGGCTTGACACTATTTCAGTAACAGGTAACGTATTAAGAGATTACAACACTGACCTTTTCCCAATTTTAGAGTTAGGAACAAGTGCTAAAATGCTTTCAATTGTTCCTTTAATGAAAGGTGGTGGATTGTTTGAAACAGGTGCGGGAGGATCTGCTCCTAAACATGTTCAACAATTTGTTGAAGAAGATTACTTAAGATGGGACTCATTAGGTGAGTTTATGGCACTTGCTGCTTCTTTTGAACATTTAGGAAATACACAAAACAATGCAAAAGCAAAAGTGTTGGCTGAAACTTTAGACAAAGCAACAGGAACATTTTTACTAAATGATAAATCGCCATCAAGAAAATTAGGTGGGATTGATAACAGAGGAAGTCACTTTTATTTAGCTCTTTACTGGGCGCAAGAACTGGCAGCTCAAACTCAAGACAAAGAGTTAGCAGCAGAGTTTGCTCCTATGGCTAAAGCGTTGAGTGATAATGAAGACAAAATCATTGCTGAATTAGTAGCTAACCATGGTAAAGCTTCAGATCTTGGTGGATACTATCTACTAGATGAAGCGAAAGCTTCTAAAGCATTAAGACCATCAGCTACACTAAATGCTATCATTGGATAACCCCTATTTTTAACTTCAAAAAGGCAAGGAAAATTTCCTTGCCTTTTTTTTATCCATATACAATAAAATGATTGCTATAATTGCGCATAAAATTCAAGGAACGTATAGTGGATAATAGAAAAATAGCTATTATAGGTGCAGGAAATGTAGGCTCAACGCTAGCTTACACCTTAGCATCTAAAAATATTTGCTCACAAATTATTTTAAAAGATATTAAACAAAATCTTGTTAAAGCCATGGCTTTAGACATTTCACAAGCTTCAAATGCTGCAAAATCTTCAACTAGAGTTACTCATGCTCAACAACCAAGTGATTTACAAGGCTGCCATGTAATTGTTATAACAGCTGGACTTCCACGACTTCCAGGAATGAGTCGAAACGATTTATTATTAACCAACGCTAAAATTTTAAAAGAAGTTACTGCTGAAATAAAAGAACATGCCCCTACTTCAATAATTATTGTTGTTTCTAACCCTTTAGATGCTATGGTTTACACCGCACTAAAAGTTTCCCAATTTCCACGAAATCAAATAATAGGAATGGCAGGTATTTTAGACAGCGCAAGAATGAGTCACTTTATTTTAGAAAAACTGGGCTACGGTGCTGGACAAATTGAGTCCTCTGTTATGGGCGGACATGGCGATGACATGGTACCTCTACCCAATTTTTGCACAGTTGCTGGTTTGGGACTTACTGAAGTTTTAAGCCACGAAGAGATTGATGAAATAGTTGAGAAAACAAAAAATGGTGGTGCACAAATTGTAAAGTATCTTGAAACAGGTTCTGCTTACTACGCCCCGGCTCATGCCACTTCTTTAATGGTAGAAGCTATCTTAAACGACAAAAAAGAGATATATCCTTGTGCTGTAATGCTAGAAGGTGAATATGGATACAGAGATGTTGTTAGTGGAGTTCCTGTAATGCTGGGAAAAAATGGTGTTGAGAAAATTATTGAGCTTCATTTAAATGAGACTCAAAAAACACTTTTTGCTAAATCAGTAGCATCTGTACAGCAACTCATTGATACTCTAAAAGAGAATGATTTTTTAAACAAATAAGGAGAATAATATGAAACAAACATTTGAAGTATTAAATGTAAAGTGTGGTGGATGTGCTAGTACCTTAACAAAAGGTTTAGCAGAAGATTTTGGTGAAGTAACGGTAGATTTAGAAGTAATGCCTAGAAAAATTACTTTAGAAATTAAAGATGACCAACTAGAAATTCTAAAACTTAAACTTAGAAAAATGGGTTACCCACTTACAACCGATGAGTTAAGTGGACTACAAAAAGCAACAACAACCGCCAAAAGCTTTGTAAGTTGTGCCATTGGGAAAATGAATTCGTAAGGATTATTTATTGTTAATTATAAAGTAATGTTGGAAGCTAAAAGTTTTTTAGCTTCCAACGGTGACCTCTATTCGTTAATAAGTTCAAACAAAGGTTGTAGTACTTCTTTCTTCTCTTCTTCACTCATAGAACCATCTAAAGCTCCTTCTTTAACGCTTCCTTCATATATTTTTCTTATCCCATTATTTTCATCTAAAATATAGGCTATAAAGGCTGTTTTTTCGTTATTGGTAACTTCTAATGCGTGTACGGTATCTCCATTGAAGTCATAAATCATAGCAATATTGCTTCCTTTATTTAACTCTTCAAGTTTTGAAGGAATAAACAATTTTTTAACAAACCAAGGTGCGCTTGAAATATTAGCAACCATTACAAAAGGAATATCCAGAGGAAAATAGTTATTTAACTCTTTTACTACTACTAAAGAGTCGTGGTTCCCTACTACAATTAAAGTTTTAGTACCTTCTTTAAAGAGTTCATCTTTCATAACATCATTTTTATTTCCAACAAGCTCAAAGCTTTGAGGCAGTGCTTCTTTTGTCATTAAAACTTCACTGTTTTGGTTAGCTTCTATCTGTTTTGGTTTGTTTGCTGTAAAGTAAACTAACGCAGAAAAGCCTATAAGACCTAAAAATACAATTTTTAAAATATTTTTAAACATTTTTTTCCTTTTTTATAAAATTAAGGAATTTTATCGGTTTTAGATAAGCCAACGCTTAATAAAATTAATAACTTAGAGTTTTTTAGCCCATCTCTTAAAGAGTCTAGGCGTTGTAATTTGTTCAGGAAGTTCTTTATTATGCAAAAGAAAATCCACAAGTAAAGAGGCTAAATAAGGAGCTAAAACAAACCCTCTTCCCCCTAATCCATTAATTACATATAAGTTTTTATGAGCAGTTAATCTATGGTTTTGAACAGGCGTTCCTTTTTTAATATGCGGAAACTCTTCAAGTGTTTTTTGTGAATCAATCAAAGGTCCCACCATTGGGAAATAATCTACACTAGAAGCCCTGGCACCAATTTTAATCTCTTTAATTTCTATGTCTTCAAGCTTTCTTATATCATTGGCTCGTTCTAATAAGATTTGTGTATCGCTGTAAATGCTATTTTCGTCTTTAGTTAATCTCTTTAATGTATTTAAATTTGGTTCTTTTAAACACTGTACACAAACGCTGTGGTCGCAGTTAAAGCGGTGATGCGTAGCTCCAATACTGAGTCTATTTTTATCATTATTATCCGTAGGAGTACTCGTAGAAATAGAACACTCTTTATGGTAGTTAATATCGATACAACTTGAAGTCTCAACTATAATTCTTTGTCCCCAAACGGCTCTTATGTTAAAGTATTGTTCCCCTATAAGAGTAGTGTCAGCTCCTGTGGTTAAGATTAAATTTGAAGCTTGAAACTCTTCATTTAATGTATAGATTTCATTGTT
>JBAYYP010000034.1:0-21435 GCA_041672955.1 Arcobacteraceae bacterium | reverse complement strand
TAGCAGCTAACGCACCATCATAGTTTGGCTCTTCAGTAATTTCTCCACAAATATCTTTGTATGTTACTACTCCACTTGCATTTACTACAAAAATAGCTCTACAAGTAACACCTGCTAATGGACCATCAGCAATTAAAACACCGTATGCGTTTGCAAAATCTTTTGCTCTAAAGTCAGATCCAACTTGTAAGTTTTCAATGCCTTCTGTTGTACAAAATCTTCCCATTGCAAAAGGTAAGTCCATAGAAACAACTACTACTTCAGCGTTTTCTACTTTTGCAGCTTCTACATTAAATCTTCTAGTTTCAGCAGCACAAACTGGTGTGTCTAATGAAGGAACTACAACAATAATTTGAGCTTTTCCTTGTTCACCACCTACTTGAATTTCTGATAAATCTTTTGCTACTACTTTAACTACTGGTGCTTTGTCACCTACATTGATTTCTGTTCCTGCTAAGTTAACTACATTACCTTTTAATTTCGTTGTTGCCATATTATTTCCTTGTTTTTTTAAATTTAAGTTACGAATTATAATAAATTAGGATAAAAATTATCTTAATTTAAAAAAGTACTCAAAAATGACACTATTTTTTAAGATTAATGCCCTTTTGTGTAAGTTCTATTTTATCTTGTAAGCTTAATTTTGTCAATGGTGTTTTTGGATTTTTTAAATGCTTGACATATAAATTTATTTTAAATAAAATACATTGTATATATAAATTAAAGGTTGTGTTATTGTGTATGGAAATAAGGTCATTCGTTATAGTCTTGAAAAAAACAGGTTACTCAAAGAACAAAAAGATGTTAGTTTTGAAGATGTTCTTTTAAGCATTGAAAATGGGAATTTACTAGATGACATTGAACACCCAAATAAAGAGAAATATCCAAATCAAAATATTTTTATCATTTTGGTTAAAATAAAAGAGTATGTCTATTTAGTTCCTTATATTGAAGATGAAACATCTATTTTTCTTAAAACCATAATATCATCAAGGCAAATGAACAAAAAATATAATAAAGGAGTTTCAAAATGATTAATTTAGATGAGTATGAAGAAGATATTTTAAAAAGTGTTGAAAATAATGAATGGAAAAGTAAAAATAATATTGATTCAAGGCTAAAACAACTGCAGTTTTATATTAAAAATCAAAAGAAAAAAGCTATCTCTTTAAGGGTTAATGAAAACGATATTTATGAACTCAAGAAAAAAGCATTAGAAAATTCTATTCCTTATCAAAATTTAATTCAGATTTTAATTCACCAATTTGCAACAAATAAAATTAAGTTAGATATTTAGACCTCTTAACTAATATTTCTCTTGAAAACTTTCAGTTTAATATATAAAGGTAATGTAGCATTAATATTATTCATATCTAGTCCAATCCACTCAAAACTTTACTATAAATATTGATGGAATTTGTTCTTATTATAAATCTTGCAACGATACCGACCGAAATAAATTTCGGTTTCCATTTGAGATATTTCGGAACTCGAAACGCAGTACTCGAGCAAAAGTTACAAGGAATTTAAAAGCTACAACAACTGTAGGAAAGCCTTAAATAAATTGAGTTTAAAGAAGTTTATAATCTCTTCAAATAAAATATGTAAATCTCCTTATCCCCATATGCCATTAACACTTAATGGAAAATTTATTGGTAAAACAGAAGGCCGTTCCTACTTTTATCTTACAGCTAAACAAGGAAAACATAATATTAAATCATTAACAGAAAATATACAAACATTATTATTAGATACAAAATTGTAAGTTAAACCGTAATATATAAAGGGATTTAATAAAAACATCTAAAGAGTTAACTCTTTTTTAACCTAATCCCCTCTTCCTCAACTTCTATTTTCTCTTCACTTCTTAATTTTGTTAATACTGCTTTAAAATTTTTTTTACTTAGTCCAAAGATTTTAGTAATAATTTCAGGATTACTTTTTGAAGTATATGGCAAAAAGCCGTTGTTTTTTTGAAGCATTGCCAATACTTTATTTAAAGAATCATCATCCCCTTTTGAACCAACTTTTTGTAAAGCTAGGTCAAGTTTTCCATCTTCTCGCACAACTTTTATATACGCTATTTTTTTATCGCCTACTTTTATTTTTTCAAAAATTTCATTATGAAAAATCATTCCTTCGTAGTTATTATTTACAATAACTTTAAAGCCCATAGGTGTTTTAGCAAAAAGTAAAATCTCTACCTCATCATTTTGTTTAAAATGCTCGGTATCTTTTTTTAGAAAAGAGGTGATTTTTTCAACGCCAATTAAACGCCCACTGTCTTCATCTTCAATAATTCTTATAAGTCGTTTTTCACCCACTTTAAAGGGTACTTTTTGTTTGTTTTTTGGTACTAACAAATCTTTTGGTAAACCCCAATTTACAAACGCTCCAAAGTTTGAAGTATCTACTACTTCTAAAAAACCAAACTCATTTTTTTTTGCTTTTGGCGTTAATGTGGTTGCTACAATTCTGTCTTCAGAATCGGTGTAGATAAAGACTTCAATAATATCGTCTATTTGCATAGAAGAAGTAATATACGCATTGGGTAAAAGTACGCACTCATCTTCATTGTCAGGCACTAAATAGAGTCCTGGTTCAGTAACACGATTTATTTGTAATTTGTTTAAAACTCCAAGTTCTATATTTTTATTCATGATTTTCCTATCTTTTAAATATTTTAACGGCAATTAAACTAATAATGGCAACAATAATAATGCTAGCTCCCGAACTTACATTATAAACATACGAAACAACCAATCCACTTAGTGTAAAAAGTGTTGCTAAAAGGGAACTTACTATCATCATAGAGGAGAGTTTATTGCAAAAAGATTCCGCTAAATATGTGGGAATAGTAAGCAATGCAATAACTAAAATAAGCCCAACTACTTTAATTGCTGCTACAACGGTAAGTGCTGCCATAATTAAAATAAGTGTATAAAAGAACGTTACATTAATACCTCTTAGTTTTGCAAACTGGGCATCGTAGGAAATGGCTAAAAACTCTTTGTAATAAAGTACGACTAAAACAATAATACTTATATCTAAAATACCCATATACCAAATATCAACTTGGGGAACTGCAATAATTGAGCCAAATAAGTAACTCATTAAATCCACATTATACCCTGGTGTTAAATCAACAAAAATAATCCCCAATGCCATTCCAAACGCCCACATAATTCCAATAATAGAATCAATTCTACTTTTATTATACAGCGTTAAAAAAGAGATGGCAATTGCCATAATAACGGCAAAAACAGTTGCACCCAATAACACAGGAAGCCCTAAAAAAATTGCTAATCCAATTCCCCCGTAAGAGCTGTGTGCAATTCCCCCTGCTAAAAAGGTTATTTTATTTACAACTACTAGTGAACCAATAATTCCAGCTGCTATTGAGATAAAAATACCAGCTAATATGGCATTTTGCATAAATTCATAGTGTAACGCTTCTAACACCTGTTTTCCTTTACTTGCAACCGCAGGAGTGTTTATTTCCCAATGCGCTTAAGAGTTCTACTTCACATAAATGTGTTTCATTGCTTGGAAGGTTTTTAATGCCTTCGAGTGTATGATAAACGGATGTTTTATTAATATGCGCCACATTTTTTGCATAGTGTAAAAGAATAGAAATATCATGGCTTACTACTACAATAGAGACTGTTTTGCTTAAAATTTTAAGTAAATCATACACCTCTTGTTGTCCTTGAACATCAATACTAGCAGTGGGTTCATCTAATAATATAACTTTAGGATTAGCACATAAAGCTCGGGCAATAAAGACTCTTTGACGCTGCCCACCTGAAAGATTTCCTATTTTAACATGGGCATACTCTTGCATACTCACTTGTTTTAAGGAGTTCATAGCACAAGCAGTTTCCTCTTTTGTATATCCAAAAAGTTTTTTCTTGCCACCAATATGACCCATAAGTACCACTTCTAAAGCAGTTATTGGAAAGTTGATATTTAAATTGGTATTTTGAGGCACATACCCTAAATAATTTTTATCAATATTCACTTTTATCGTGCCACTTTTTGGTTTTAAAAGTCCTAAAATAAGCTTTAACAGTGTCGATTTACCTCCACCATTGGGTCCTATTATGGCTAAAAAATCATTTTCTTCTACATTTAAAGTAATATTTTCTAAAATAGTATGTTCTTTTTCATATTCAAAATAAAGATTATTTATTTCAATGTAATTATTCACTTAAGCATACCTTTAAACGTTTGATACATATCTTGCATTACACTGTATAAAATGCCTATATATTCGTGAACTGCTTGTTGCGTATTCAACATATGCTTAGCACTAATAATATGATAAAAACTCACCTTTTCTTGGTATAAAAAACCCGTAGGAGCAGCTATTACATTTACGCCTTGATTTTTAAAAATCAACATGGCTCTTGGCATATGAATAGCACTTGTGACTAAAATTACAGGTTCATCTCCTACAATTTTTTTAACCTCTATGGCTTCTTCGTAAGTACTTTTTGGAGTGGGTTGCACTAAAATATCGTTTTGTTTAATACCCAATTCCATAAGTTTTTCTTTTGCTTCTTCGGCATCACTTATTTCTTTTGCTCCCGCAAAGCCTGAAGTAATAACAGTTAAATCTTTTAGTTTGTCGTACCATCTAAGCACTTCATACCCACGATTTTGGAAATCTCCCCCTAAAAGAAGAGCATAATGCACATTTTCAACATCATTAAGTTTTGGATAAACCTCTTCTAAGGGTTTAACTAACATATTCGAAAATGGGGCAAAGGCAATAAGGAAAAACCATATTACGCTTAATGTTAAAAAAAGTTTTGCTTTTTTAGTTTTTTCTGAAAATAATAAATAAAGTGCAATTAAAGAGAGTATTAAACCAATAGATACTGGCATAATAAAAAAAGAGACTATTTTTTTTAACGTAAATATCATTCGTTATGTTCCTATTAAAACTGAAGCGTATCCAACTACTCTAGAGGCATCTTTACTGGCATCCATGCTAGTTCGATAATCTAAAATTTCTGTTTTTAAGTTATGCTTTTTCGCATAGTGTATCATGGCTTTTACACCAATCATCCCACACGCTTCACATCCTGAATTGAGTTTTTCAGTATCTAAATCTTGAACGCCTTTTAGAAAAATTGCATCTAAATAGTTGGCATCTTCTTGTGAATAAAAATGACTTAAATCGGTGCTTATGACTACAAAATTTTCGGATTTTAGCATAATTTTGCTAATAATCTGACTTAATTTTAGAAAATCTATTTTTCCATACACAATCTCCACTACTTCTACATTGGGAAAATAGTGCTTAATAAAAGGCATTTGTGTCTCTGTGGAGTGTTCACTGTGAGCTTGTGGATTAAAGGAAAGTTCTTCAAACTCATTTTCTAGCATTTTTGAATACTCTACGTCAATTTTTAAATTACCCAAGGGGGTTTCAAACTCTTCAAATAAAGCAATACTTGCCCCTTCTAAATAGACTCTATGTGAAGGTCCTATAACAAAAATTCTTTTTATATCTTTTCTGTTTACACTTTTATACGCTTCATTGGCAGTAAACCCACTGTAAACATACCCTGCGTGTGGAGCAATAATAGCTTTGACCTCTTTTGTTTGAATTTCTTTTTTTAAGGACTTTTGATTAAAATGTTCAAAATATTCCAATAACTCTTTAATATTATTGGGATAAAAGGTACCACTGACTGCACTTTTTCTAATTTTCATCGTAAACTCCTTCTATTTTGTTATGGCACTTAGGACATAATCCATTTATAATTTTATTCTCTATAACTTCAAAGCGTTCTCGAATAATTACAGGTGTGTTGCAAAAAGTACAGTTTGTACTATTTTGCAGTTGCGTATTACCTACATAGACGTAATTCAACCCTGCTTTTTTTCCAATATCATACGCATTTTGTAAACAAAGCATAGAAGTTCGGGGTAAAGTTTGCTCTTTATAATTAGGAGTAAATGCACTTAAATGCCAAGGAGTATTTTTGCCTAATTCACTGCTTATAAAGTTTGCCATAGCTTCTAGTTCTTCTTGTGAGTCGTTTTTAGAAGGAACTACTAGCGTGGTAACTTCTAGCCAAATACCTTGTTTTTTAAGCTCTTTTAAATTGTTTAAAACAACCTCTAGTTTGCCACCTAGTTTTTTATAATATTTAGCATTAAAAGTTTTTAAATCTATATTACAAGCATCTATAATGCCTTTCATATCCTCAATTACTTCACGGCTTTCAAACCCATTACTTACAAACACATTTCTAATGCCTACTTTTTGGGCTTCAATGGCAATATCTTTAGCATAGGGGTAAAAAATGGTTGGCTCATTGTACGTGTATGAAATAGATTGACATTTATGTTCTAATGCTATTTTAACAATAGTTTCAGGGGATAAATAGTTAGTTTTATCAATCTTTTTCTCTTGAGATATTCCCCAATTTTGACAAAACGAACAAACAAAGTTGCACCCAACTGTTCCTAAAGACAAAGAAGTAGAGTTTGGTAAAAAATGGTAAAGAGGTTTTTTCTCAATAGGGTCAACATTTAAAGCAGCTACATATCCATATACTAAACATTCAATCTTTGAACCTGTGTTTTTATTGACCCCACACAATCCCGTTTGATTTGGAGATAAATGACAATAGTGTTCACAAAGAAGACAGACAAGTTTTTCATCTTTTTGTTTAAAATATTGCATAAAAATCCTTTATGTTATTGAAATTTTTGAACCTCATAGGTATATATTTCTGCTTCATTTTCCAAACAACTAACTCTCACTCCTGCTTTTTGACATAAATATTCAAAAAAGAGTTCAAAGCTAGAGAGCTGTTCCCATACTTGCGGTAAAAACGTGGCTTGATGCCCTTGAAATTTTAAAATAACACCGTGAATATTGGGTTTTATTTTTGTTTTTAACTCATTTATAGTTTTATACTCAACTCTTTTAGGTTCACTTAAAACGGAGAGTTCAATTTCAATATTTTCAAACTCTTCTATGCTTAAAGGCTTAAATCTTGGGTCACTAAAAGCAGCGGCTTTGGCATTGGAAACAATATCATCGTATAAACTTCTGTGTGCAACTAACGAACCAATACAACCTCTTAACTGATTGTTTAGTTTTAAAGTTACAAAGGTAGCTCCGTTTTGGTTTAAAAAATCAAACTCTTGCAGAAAGTTCTCTTTACTTGTTTTTTTTGTAGTATAAAAATGCTCTTTTATTGCCTCTTTTGCAAGATTCAATAGCACTTGTGCCTTCATATTAACTCTTTAATTGCATTAATAAATCCTTGGCTGTCATTAACACAACTGCACACTTTATACTCTTTTACTCCTAATTCTAACGCTATCTCTTCATATTCAATATCTAACTCAAATTTGGTTTCAGAGTTATCTACAATAAATGAAATAGGATAAATAAGCACTTTTTTGTTTTCAAATGTTTCTAAAGATTTTCCTAAAGAGGGTTGAAGCCACTTCATAGGACCTATTTTTGATTGGTACGCTAAATTTACAGAAGCAAATTGTATGTTTAAATCAAGCAATTTATTTTTTAAAATTTCTACATGTTCGTTAATATGTTTTTCATAAGGATCCCCTGCATCTACAATCTTTTGAGGCAATCCATGGGCTGAAAAGATAAGATGATACTCTTTAGCGTCATTAACGCTAGAGTTAATTTCATCAATAATAGCATTGTTATATGTTTCATTTTTATAAAAAGGCTCTATAATTTTAATCGAAAAAGCATCTTTGGCAATGCTTTCAAAATCTTCAATACTCGATTTTGTTGTTGTGGTTGAATATTGTGGATATAAAGGAAGCAGTATAACCTCTTTAATATTCTTTTGTTTTATTTGTTCTATACATTTAGGAGCAAAAGGGGGAGTATAGCGCATGGCTTGAGTGATAAAAATATCAGGGAGTTCTTGTTGTAATTTATTGATTAATTTTTGAGTTAAGCCATTAATTGGCGATTCTCCACCAATAGCTTCATAGTTTTCCCACGCTGAATTTTTTCGTGAAAAGACAATCAACGATGCAATCATTGAACGCAATAGTTCACTTTTCATAGTTAAAATGTTTTTATCGTTAAACATATTCCGTAAAAACATCTCTAGCTCCTCTTTGTTTCGAGGACCTCCCATATTGAGCAAAACCAAAGCTTTTTTGTACTGTTGCATATTCTTTCCTACTCTTTGTTTAAATTAATTATTTTATTGCTGCACCATGAGGCTAAAGCAGCATCGTGTGTAATTAAAAGGATACCACACTTATGCAAAAAACTCATTAATAATTGCATGACTTCAAGAGCAATAACATTGTCTAAAGCAGAGGTTGGTTCGTCTACTAACAACACATCTGGCTTCATAAGTAAGCTTCGCAAAATTGAACATCGTTGAAGTTGTCCCCCACTTAATTCATGAGGTTTTTTCAATATTAACTCTTTAGAAAGTGAAAGTTTTTCTAACAGGTCATCGAGTAATTCAAGAGAATCAACCACATCTTTTATCTGTTCTTTGATTGTATACGTGGGATGAAATGAGCTGTAAGGGTCTTGATAAATTGAGCTTATTTTCAAAGCCTTTATCTCCCCTTTTAAAGGTTTTAAATTTTTACAAATAAGTTCAAAAAGCGTTGTTTTTCCACAACCACTAGGTCCCACAATAGCAATAACTTCACCTTGATGAAGCGTTAAATTAAACTCTTTATAAATAAGTTCTTCTTTTGTATATCCAAACGATAAATTTGTTATTGTCAAAACTTCTTTCAATACAATCCTTGATTTTTTAGCAATATTTAAATATAAAATAATTCTTTTAAGAGTATATTCTATCCAATTTAAAAGTTTAATTAATAAAAAACTTGCTAAAATTATTGCTTTAAAATCACAGGAGAAAAATATGAAAAAAATTATCTTAGGTACATTAATTGGTGCAGCTTCACTTTTAGCTGCTAACTGGGCACCTTGTGCTGCATGTCATGGAGCTAACGGTGAAAAAGCTGCGTTAGGTAAATCTGCAATTATCAAAGGTTGGGATGTAGAAAAAACTATTGTTGCTATGAACGGATACAAAGATGGTTCTTACGGCGGACCTATGAAAGGTATGATGAAAGGTCAAGTTGCAAAATTATCAGATGCTGATATTGCTGATTTAGCGGATCAAATCTCTAAATTCTAATTTTATCTTTCAAAAAATAAAAAGCGAAGAAATTAGTTTCTTCGCTTTTTTAATCTCTTTTTATTTTTCTTACTTATTTTCATATTTCTTATAAACTGTTATTATTGTGCTCCTTTTCCTTAATTTTTATTCCATATTTTATTTATAATTTAAAAACATAAGATTAGCAAAAGCTATTCTGGGTAAACTTTTTTAAATTTCTAAAGGAGAACCAGATGAAAAAAATCATTTTGGGAACAATTATAGGAGCAGCTTCTTTAATGGCTGCGTCGTGGGCGCCTTGTGCTGCATGTCATGGAGCTACTGCTGAAAAATCAGCATTAGGAAAATCTCAAATTATTCAAGGTTGGGAAGCTTCTAAAATTGAAGCTGCACTAAATGGGTATAAAGATGGAAGTTATGGAGGTCCTATGAAAGGCGTTATGAAAGGTCAAGTAGCAAGATTATCTGAAGCGGACATCAAAGATTTAGCAGGTCAAATCTCTAAATTCTAATTTTATCTTTAAAAAGAGTGAATATATTTCACTCTTTTTCTAAACTTTTTGTTTTTGGCTTCATTGCTTCTTTTGCTTTTCTTTCTCTATTTATTGCATCATTTAAATCATCTTGCGAATCAAAAAGTAATCCGTCCATCATTTTTTTTGTGTCATCGAACTGACCACTTTTTGCACCCCAAATAAAGAGTCCTAAAATTGTAAAGCTAAGAATCAGCCCTACAATTAGCATCATTGTTAATACATCATTCATTCTTATTCTCACTTCTCATTTTTTATTCTCATAGAGTTAGCCACCACAATAAGTGAACTTAAACTCATAGATAAAGCTGCTACTAAAGGAATTACAAATCCCATCATTGCTAAAGGAACCGTTATTATATTATATATCAAAGAGATTGCTAAATTTTGTTTAATAAACTTATACGTCCTTTTTGAAATAACAAATGCTTCTTTTAAACTTTTAAGTTTATTATTAAGCAGCACAATATCTGACACACTAATTGTAATATCAGCGGCATTGCCCATAGCAATTGCAACATCACTGCTGCTTAATGCTACAGCATCATTTACTCCATCCCCCACCATTACTACAATATCACCTTTTTCTTTAAGCATTTTAATGTAGTTGGCTTTTTCTATAGGATTAATTCCATATAAAAATTCAGTAATGCCTACTTGTTGGGAAATCTTTCTGGCCACACTTTCATTGTCGCCTGTTAGCATTATAATTTCCATGCCTTGTTGCTTTATATACTGCACAAACTCTTTGGCATCTTCTTTAATTTCATCTTCTAATTCAAAAATAGCAACAACTTTTTCATTAACAGCAAATAAATAAATAGTATTGCTAATTGGCAAATCAAACTCTATGTTAAACTCTTTTAAAAGCTCTTTATTGCCACCTAATAATCTATACTCTTTACTCTCTTCATTTTTATACGTTGCAACAACTCCTTTAGCTTGAATATTTTTAACCTCTAAAAGTTGTTTGTGTTCAACGATATAATGCTCTTTGATATAGTGTTTAACCGACAAACTAATTGGGTGTGTTGAGGAGTCTAAAAGTGCATGTAAAAGGTTGATTTTATGAGAATTTTCATCAAAAAACTCTGCTTTTACGACTTTTAATTCTCCCTTTGTTAACGTACCTGTTTTATCGACCACTACTTTGTTGGCTTTAGCAATGGTTTCAATAAACTTTGCCTCTTTAAACAACAAGCCCTTGCTTGCAAGCAACGAAATACCCACTAAACTAGCAATAGGTGTTGCTAACGCTAAAGCACAAGGGCAAGCAATTACAATGACTGAAACAGCTACAATAAATGCTTGTTCAAAATTACTGGCATTTTGAGCCACAAATCCCATTTTAAATTCAAAAAAATACCAAGCGATAAAGGTAAAAAAAGATAACAATAAAATGGTAGTAGAAAATTGTCTGGAAATATTATTGGCGGTATATTCAATATTAGGCTTTGAACTTAACGAGTCTTCAATCATGGTTACAATTGAATTTAACGTAGAGTTGGCAAAATTACTTGTGGCTTTGTAGTGCATTAAGGAATCAATATTAATTGTACCACTAAAAACTTTATCCCCTTTGTTTTTATAAATATAAAGAGACTCTCCACTCATACTTGACTCATCAAATGTAGCTTTCTCTTCTAAAAGCTCTCCATCCACACACGCTTTTTCGCCTGGTCGTAACTCAATAACGTCTCCCACATTAAGCTCATCGAGTGCTACAACTTTTTTTTGATTGTTTTCAATAATTACTGCTTCTAAGGGCAATTGGCTTTTAATTTTATCCAAAGTATCAACAGCATTTTTTTTACCTATAACTTCTAAATATTTGCCTACAAGCACAAAGGTTATAATCATGGTCACTGAATCAAAATAGCTCTCTCCTTTCCCGCCAAATAAAATATATAAAGAATAGATATAAGAAGCCGTAGCTCCCGAGCTAACGAGTAAATCCATATTAACAATTTTGTTTTTCATTCCATAATAGGCGCCTTTAAAAAAGACCCAACCGCTGTAAAAAAGAACAGGAGTAGTTAAAATAAACTCGCCAATATGTATTAAATGTTTTGTCTCTTCATCTATTCCTGTGAAAAAACCTGTATATTTTGCAACAGAGAGCATCATTATATTCATACTTGCAAAAACTGCTACCATCATTCGTATAAAATAATCTCTTCGTGCTTTTATTGCTTTGTCATCAGCAACTTTAGCATCGTACGCATACGCGTTGTAACCAATGCTTCTTATTTTATCAATAATAGAAGAGAGTTTAACACAAGAGTCATCCCATACAATTTTAGCTTTGTTATTGGTAAAGTTAATATTGGCTTCTATAATTCCAGGCATATCGTATAATACTTTTTCATTTAACCACACACAAGCAGCACAATGAATTCCCTCAATAATCAAATCTACTTTTTTAAAGTCATTGTCTAACGTTTGAACAAAGCGTTTTTCAAAACTCTCTAAATCAAATTTTGAACTATCAAAATCAGTAAGAAGTGGAGGTTCAATACTTTTATTGCCCAATTTATCATAAAATGATTCCAACCCATCATCTTGTAAAAGATGATAGACTCCTTGGCACCCTTTACAGCAAAAGTAAAGTGCATTTTCCTCTATCATTATCTTTTTATTAAATGTTCCGTGACAGTGGTTGCACTTAATTGTTTCTGACACTAAGAAGCTCCTTTTGTGTTATTATTTTGTGATGTTTAAAGTTTTAAGAGTACTTTTACACAATCATTGCATCCATAATTTCTATTTTATTAAATTGTGGGTATTATATCTAATAGCAAATAAAAAGATATGCGGTGTGACACCAATATCTTTAAAATGTGATGAGTTGGGAGTTTAAATTAATGGTTAATAACATTTCGATATTAAAGAATATTACACTTTTATATGCAGAAGATGAAGATGCCTTACGAGATATTACACTTAATATTTTAAAGGGATTCACTAAGAAACAGTATGTAGCCAAAGATGGATTAGAAGGATTAACACTATTTGAGCAGTATCAAGATCAAATTGATTTAATCATTACAGATGTTAATATGCCCAATATGAATGGGCTTGAAATGATTAAAAGAATCAAAGTTATTAACCCAAATATCCCAATTATTGTCACTACTGCATTTTCAAATACAGAATATTTACTTGAAGCCATAGACATTGGTGTTGATAAATATATCTTAAAACCAATAGATATGAAAAAACTTTTACAAATTATGGGGCAATCACTTCTTTATCATGAATTAAAAGATTTATACATAGATAAACTCACCAATTTGCCCAATAGAAATAAGCTCAAAAAAGATTTAGATGAAAATGGCAATACTCTAATGGCATTAGCAAATATTGATAAATTTTCAAATATTAACGACCTTTATGGTGAAGAAAACGGTGATGAACTGCTTTTTCAATTTGCCTTAAAACTTAAAAATGAGTTTTCAAATACTTCGTATCAAATTTATAGAATAGAATCTGACAAATTTGGAATAGTAACTAAAGACAGTTCCATAAAGCTTGAAGATTTTAAAGAAAAATGTATTAAATTAGCCCATGAAATTGAAGATAACTCTATAAAAATAGCAGAACATGAAATAGATATTAATGTAACCATTGGAATAGCCACTGGTGTTGATGCTTATAAATTCTCCCAACGAGTAATTTCATATGCTAAAAACAGACTTGAACAAGTTATGGTATATGACCACTCTTTTAATATTCAAGAAGATATTGAAGAAAATATAAAATGGGTTAAGAAAATAAAAAATGCCTTTAAAGAGGATAGATTTCGTGCATATTATCAACCCATTGTGGACTCACAAACCAAAGAGATATATAAATACGAAGCATTACTAAGATATATTGATGAAGATGGCACAGCCGTCTCTCCACTTCATTTTTTAGATATTGCAAAAAAAGCAAAGCTTTATCCTAAAATTATAATTGTTATGTTACATGAAGCCTTTAAGCTTATAAAAGAAAAACAAAAACGCGTTGCAGTTAATATCTCTTTTGATGATATTATCAGCCCAAAATCTCGTAAGAAAATCTTTGAAATTCTAGAAGAAAACATAGCTTATACTGACCATTTGGAGTTTGAAATTTTAGAGAGTGAACAGATTAAAGATTTTGATGTGGTTATTGATTTTATTAATGAAGTGAAAAAAATTGGCTGTATTATTGGAGTAGATGACTTTGGAGCTGGGTATTCTAATTTTATTATGCTTACCAATTTAAATATTGACTTTGTAAAAATAGATGGTTCCCTGATTAAAGAGATAGACAAAAAAGAGAATCAACAAATTATTGTAAGTACCATAGCTAATTTTTCTGAACAATTTGGATTTAAAACAGTTGCTGAGTTTGTTTCAAGTGAAGAAATTTACAATAAAGTCCGAGAAATTGGTATTGACTATTGTCAAGGATACTATTTTGAAAAGCCAATCAGTTTTGAAGAGGTTTAAAACATACTCTTTTGTGTTTTAATTTTCTAACCACTTATTTATAAGAGTAGCATCATTTAATTGGCTCTTAATTCGAGCTGCGTTAGCAATAGAGACTAACTGTTTTGAGGCTTCTTGCAAATCGTCATTAATAATTAAATAATCATAGCTAAGATACGACTTTATCTCCTCTTGCGCATTAACTATTCGTTTTTGTATAACTTCTTGCAAATCAGTTGAGCGACTGTTAAGTCGTTGTTCTAACTCTTTTAAAGAAGGAGTTGTAATAAATACTGAAGTAATCAAATTATTAAGCTTTTTTCGAACAATTTCATGACCTTGAATATCAATGTCAAAAATAACTAACTTATTTTCTTTTAAAGCTTCCATAATAGGTTTTAAAGAAGTCCCATAATAATTTCCATGAACACTGGCATATTCAAGAAAATCTCCATTTTCAATATCTTTTTCAAACTCTTCTTTGCTTACAAAATAGTAATCAACTCCGTGTTTTTCGCCTTCTCTTATTTGTCTAGTGGTCGTTGAAATTGAAAAATAGTACTCTTTAATCTCTTTGTACACTTCTTTTAAAAGTGTAGATTTTCCACAACCGCTAGGTCCTGAAAGAATTAAAATGGCACCTTTGTTTTGAACAATCATAACTCTTCTTTTAGTCTTAATTCTAAATTTAGCGACCCACCTGTCGTTAACTTATCAATACTATTTTGATTTAACTTTAAGAGTAATGGCTTTAACTCTTCCATAGTAAACTTACTTAAAACTAAGGTAATTGCACCGCTATCTTTTACATCAAACTCATAATCCTTAACTTCATCTAAGGCTTTATCTATTATTTCTGACAAATCTAACCAATCCTCCTCGTTCATTTCTACTTCATTGCTAGGAAGCTCTACATTTAAAAGGCTTTGTATTCTTCCTAACTCTTTAGAGTCTAAAACACCTCCTTTTTTCAAAGCAGCAAGAGAGACAATAGATTCATCGTTTTGGGTCTCTATATCTTGAGCAATATAGTCTGCAATAGAATCCATATAGTTTTCTTCATCGTTAGGCAGGCTTTTCTTTCGCTCTTCTATTTTTATTCTGTTTAAATCTTCTGCAATAGTTTCAACAACTTCATCTAAAATTTCTTGAAGTTGCGCCGGTAAAAAAGGTCTTGGAACAATAAAATCTCGTGATTTATCAAATGATAAATCTTCACTGCAAATGGCTCCAATTTTACTGCTAAACTGTTTTATAATATTAAAACGGTCATCCACATACTCAGAATCTATTACTATAATATCAAATTTTTCTTCCACATCAGTATGGTTTTGAACAATCAATTCCATATTTAATTTTTTACAAATTAGTGAAAATATTTTTATTATTATTGGTGTTTTACAAATCAACAAAAGCTTCATTTTATAACCCTAAGTTCTAAATCTTTTAATTCATATACTTTATTGCACTGATTCGCAATCTCTTCTTCATGTGTAACTATAATCATTCCAGCACGGTTTTGCTTAACATATAAAAGCAGTGCTTGCATCACTTCTTGTGCTGTTTTTTTATCCAAATTCCCAGTTGGTTCATCGGCAAAAATTATTTTGGGTTTTTTAGTTAACACTCTAGCAATAGAAAGACGCTGTTGCTGTCCACCACTTAATTCACCCACGGCTTGATTCATAACAAAATCAATATTAAGCTCCTTTAAAAGCTCACTATTGATGCTGTTTTGGCTCATTAAACTTGCTACTTGAAGATTTTCATAAGCACTGAATCCTCGAAACAAATAATGCGATTGAAAAATTATACCAAAATCATCTCTTCTTATGTTTAAAAGTTCTCGTTTCTTAAGGGAATAAATGTTTTTGTTCTCAAAAACTACATCACCCTCATTGGGTGATAACAAAGAACACAATAAATTAAGTAGCGTAGATTTTCCTGTTCCACTTGCACCCATAATTGCAATAGATTCTTCAGGATACAGTTCAAGATTAAGTTTGTTAAATAAAGGATAGTCAAAGCGGTGAGAAATATTTTTAGCTTGTAGTAGAGGTTGGTTATTCAAAATTACTCCACTTTTTTAAGTATATAAATACCTTTTTTTTATAACAAGAAGAGAGAGTCTCTTCTTGTTTAACTAATAAAAAATTAGAATTATTTTGCCATTTGTGCAGCAACTTCTGCAGCAAAATCTTCCTCTATTTTTTCAATTCCTTCACCAAGTTCAAATCGTACATACTCTACGATTTTAATTGAAGGGTCAACTTCAGCAATAGCTTCTTCAACTGTTTTTTTATCGTCCATAACGTACGCTTGCGATAAAAGTGCAAATCTTCCATCTAATTGAGTATTATCTGTAATATATCTTTCGATTTTTCCAGGAATAATATTTGCCCAAATTTTTTCAGGTTTTCCTTGCTCTTTTAACTCAGCTTCAAATTTAGCTTTTGCATTAGCAATAGCTTCTTGCGTTAATTGAGATTTTGAAACAAAATCAGGGATGTTTTTTAAAGGTTTATTTAACCGTACTAATTCATCGTTGTCTGCTTCAATTTCTGCTTTAATCGCTCTGTTTTCGCTTTCTACAAACGCAGGATCTAAATCTAAATATGAAATAACAGTTGGTTTCATAGCACTTGCATGCATTGAAAGACTTTTTAATAAAGCAGCTGCTTTATCTTTAACTGCTGCATCACAAGTTGCTGCTAAGATAACACCAACTCTACCGTTTGAGTGCATGTATCCATTAACCACACCAGTTGTAGTAGATAATGTAGCCATTTTTCTAGCAACTATGTTTTCACCAATAGTTGCAATTTTTTCATTTAAATACTCTTCGAAAACTTGTCCATTTATAGTTGTTTTCTTTAAGTCTTCACTCTGGCTTACGCCTGTTACTTGAACATGAGCTGTAATATCTTGTGTTAATTTAATAAAGTTATCATTTTTAGCCACAAAATCTGTTTGAGAGTTAATTTCTACAATCGTAGCTTTTGTAAAGTCTTCGTTAACTAAAACAGTTACTAGCCCTTCAGCCGCTACATTTCCAGCTTTTTTTGCAGCTTTTCCAAGTCCTGATTCTCTTAGGGCTTGTACTGCTTTTTCTAAATTACCGTCTGTTTCATTAAGTGCATTTTTACAATCAAGCATTCCGGCACCAGTCATCTCTCTTAATTCTTTGATTAATTTAGGTGTTGCTCCTGCCATATTATTCTTCCTCCGCTGTTTCAGCATCAGTGGTTTCTTCAAAGTCACCTTCTGTTAATGCTTCTTTTAAAAGTTCATCGCTCTCTTCTGCAGTAATTACATCAAGATCTTCACCTTTTTCTTCTGCAAGTAATGCTCTTCCTTCGTTCATAGCTTCAGCCATTTCATTACAAAACAGTTGAATTGATCGAATTGCATCATCGTTTCCAGGAATTGGTAAATCTACAACATCTGGGTCGCAGTTAGTATCTAAAGGTGCAATAACCGTAATTCCTAATCTTCTAGCTTCTGCAATAGCAATTTTTTCTTTAACTGCATCAAGTACGAACATCATATCAGGTAATTTAGTCATGGTTTTAATCCCACCTAAATATAACTCTAATTTTTCTTCTTTTCTTGTAAGCATTAATGCTTCTTTTTTAGTTAAAAGGTCAATTTGCCCTTCTTCTCTCATTTTTTTAATAATTTCTAATTTTCTAATTGATTTTTTAATTGTTCCGTAGTTTGTTAACATACCACCTAACCATCTGTGGTTAACGTATGGCATTCCACAAGAAATAGCTGCATCTTTTACCGCTTGACTTGCTTGTTTTTTAGTTCCAACAAACATCATTGTTTGTCCAGCAGCCGCGTTGTCTCTAACTACTGTATATGTATATCTGAAGTATCTTAATGTTTTTTGTAAATCTATAATATAGATATTCTTTCTAACACCAAAAATAAATTTTTTCATTTTTGGATTCCATCTTCTCGTTTGGTGTCCGAAGTGTACACCACATTCTAATAGGTCTTTCATTGTAACCATAGTTTTTTCCTTGTTTTTTTAATTTAGGGTTTAGCCTCTGCGCCCCTTAATGTTAAGAACACTCCTAACACAACCCGTACCAGGATTGACACATGTGAGGTTTCTAATAAAATTAGAACGCTGATTATATCGAAGTAAAGTTAAATTTAACTTTAAATAATATTTTTTATCTTCTCTTATGATGATGATTCAATAATTACTGATAATTTCATAGATTTTTTGTAAAAGTTATAAAGGAGAATAAACAAAGCTTCTAAAACTGTTTAATCAAAGTTTTGTTTTTATTTTCTAGTTCTTCATATTTATAGGCTAACTCTTGATATTTTAAATTATAATCGTTGTACAAAAAAGAGTAATCATTTTTTTCATCTTTATATTTATCATGTCCTTTTTTTGAACTATTTATTAAAGCACTCACAAAATTAAAAGAGTTCACACTCGTTAAGATTTTGTCTAATTTATCTTGAGATATTACATTTGTTGATTCTGTATTTGAGTTATTTATTTTTGAAGTTATTAACTCTTGTAATAAATCAAATAAATTATCATTGTTTGTTGATTTTAAGAAAATGTTTTTATGCTCATAAGCGTCACTTAAATAAGAAGACCCTAAATAAAAAGGTTGCCCTAAAACCGTGTTAAACAAAGCTTTTGATAAATGTTCATCATTTGTAAAAAGTGTTGCAATTCTAAGGTTTTTTGCCATATTTTTATCATCTTCATTTTTAAATAAAGTATCAATCTCTTCTAACGTTATCCCTTTTATATTTGCAAATGTTAAAGAATCGGTTTTAACATTTGTTGTTTCTTGTGTATTTAAAATAAGATTACTTACAAAAGAGTCTTGACCATTTTTAATTTCATTATTTTTAGTGTTGTCTAAAGTGACAATGATTGAATTTATATTTGAAGTAATCATTCTTAATCTCTCTTTTAAAATAGTTAGAAAGTATCAGATACCTATCACATACTTTTTCTAATTTCATTTTATCCATATTAAATATAATAAAAGTTTTAATTTCAAAAAAAGTAAAGGTTTTCTCAAAATTATCGTAGTGCTTAATGATTATAGTTGAAAAGAGTTGGAGTTTATATGCGAGTTGAGAACTTTAAAAAAATTTCTTCTGTATAAATAAGGTTTTATGTTATAATAAAGAATCTTTTGAGGAGTTCTTAAATTGGAAAATATAGAAGATAAAATAAATAAAGAACTTGAAAAAAACAATATCCATAAGAAAAATTATCTTTGGGTTTTTTTTACTCTATTTTTTACTCTTATTGCCATTATTTACTCATATCAAACCAATACAGGTATTATTGCCAAACAAACCATCGATAAAAATCTAATTGCTAAAAATGAAGAGAGTATTAATTCTTCTGAAAATAAAAAAAGTTCCTTCTTTAATATCCTCAGTAAACCTGAGAAAAAAAGCAACTATTATATTGATAAACTTCAAGAATCCGATAATCCACCAAAAATAGATTCTTCTTTATTGCCTCAAGAAAAAGAGTTAGAAACAAAAGAAGAGTTATTAGCACAAGAAGAAGCCATGCAAGAAGAGTATTTTGAAAATATTCGTATAGAAAAAGCAAATGAAGCATTAGAAAAAAAAGAAGAATTAGAGAAAAAAAGAACAAAACCAGTTGTTGTCGTAAAAAAGAGTGAAGAAATTCCTTTAAAAAGAGAGATTCAAGCATCTCCCGTTGAGGAAGTAGAAATAGTTATTAAAAATGTATTGCCTATGGAAGAAAAAACTCCGCCCTCTCCTTCTGTAATTAAAGAAGAAAAAGCTCTTACGCTCAAACCAATAATACCAGAAGTTAACCTTACGCAAAAAGAAGAAGTAACTGAAGTTAAAAGTGAAAAAATCATACCAATAAAAAAAGATGCAGTAAGCGAAATACAAAAAGTTATGGAACCAAAAACCAACTTCAATTTAACCTATTGCTACAGTTTTGAACCAGCTGTTTCTTCTTTTGATAAAAGTTGCGAAGCCAATATAAATGATTTTATAAATAACAATGAAAAAGCTATACGCTATGAAATTATTGGAATTATAGATTTAGAAGATGTTAAAAAGCTTAGTAACAAAGGGGAACTCAATCAAGCGTTGTTGGCAAAAAATAGAATTATAAGCGTTCAAAATTTTATAAAAGAGAAAATTTCTATTCCTTTAAGTGAACATTTTTACTACTTAAAAAGTGAATTGCCTACAAGAGGGTTTGTTTTACGAGCTCACTTTTAAAAGAGTTTCAATAACCTCTTTATCGCTAAAGGGCATTTTTCGGTCATATATAATTTGATACGCTTCATCCCCTTTTCCTAATACCAATACCACACTTTTTTCATTGCTTAACTTAAGAGCTTTTCGAATCGCCTCTTTTCTGTTAATTTCTACTTGAACACTTTTATGGTTTTTTATTCCTACTATAATATCTTCAATAATAGCATCAGGGTCTTCAAAACGAGGATTATCGCTAGTTACAATAATATGTTTAGAAAACAAAGCTGCAATTTGCCCCATAAGTGGTCGCTTCTCTTTATCTCTATTTCCCCCAGCTCCGAAAACACAAATAATCTCTTTATGTGCAAAACTCTCTAACACTTTTTTCATGCCATCAGGAGTGTGTGCAAAATCAATTATAATTAAAGGGTTTTCGCTAACAGTTTGCATTCTGCCACTCACCCCTGCAAAATTTTCAACACAATCACAAATATCTTGTAGTGGTTTTTTTGTCAAAATATGAACTGCTGCTACGGCTGCTGTTAAATTATAGACATTAAAAATTCCCATCATAGAAGAGTCAAATTGTGCCGTTTGGCTAAAATGTTGAAGCATTACTTGCATTCCGTGTTTAAAAGAGTACGCTTGAACTTTATACGTTGAGGACTCATCTAAAGAGTATGCAAAACCATTTTTCACATTATATTGTGCAAGTTTGTCATCTTTATTGATAAGTTTGGGAGTATCATCGCTAAAAAAAGAGTTCTTTACACGAATATACTCTTCAATAGTTTTATGATAATCCAAATGGTCTCGTGTAATATTAGTATGAATTTTCAAAGCAAAGGTTAACCCTTCAATACGATTTTGTTCAATTGCATGAGAGCTTACTTCCATTATAAAAAATTGACACTCTTTTTTAATGGCTTCTTGAATATGTGCAAAATTAGCCAACTGCACAGGCGTGGTTAAAGAGTACTCTTCCACTCGTTCTTCATTAATGAAAAAACCTCGTGTTCCTTGAAGTGCAACTTT
>JBAYYP010000033.1:0-21735 GCA_041672955.1 Arcobacteraceae bacterium | reverse complement strand
GAAGATGAAGTCTTTAGCCTATGGAAAAATTGATGCTATATTTAATAACTTAATAAGCGGACAAAAATATATTAAACAAGGCGCTTATTCAAATATTAAAGTTCTTGATGAAATCGATGATAAAATTGTTAAAAAAGAGGATTTAAGAGTAGGAGTAAAAAAAGAAGATGCGATTTTATTTTCTATTATAAATAAATCTATGGAAGCAATTTCAAGACAAGAAAAAGAAGAAATTATTAATAAATGGTTTGCCGCTAAACTTGAGTCAAGCCCTAATGAAAATAGTGTAAAATTGTCAAATAATGAAAAAAAATGGTTAGAAGAAGATAATGTTGTAAAAATATGGGTTGGGCTTACTCCCCCGTTTCAAATGTATGAAAATAATAAATTTGATGGTATTTCAGTTGAATATATTAAAAGAGTGTTCAAAAAACATAATATTAAATATAAATTTATCTCTGCACATAATTTTCCTTGGAAACAAGCTTTAGAAGATATTAGCAATAAAAAAGGGGTAGATCTACTTTTGACTGCAAAAATAACACCAAATAGAGAAAAAAATATGCTATTTACGGATAATTATCTCTCTTCTCCTTGGGTAATATTTACAAGAAATGATTCAGATTTTATATCAGGAATGGAGAACTTAAAGGGAAAAGTAGTTGCTGTTCCCAATGGGTTTGTAATGCATGAGATGTTAAAAAGAGATTATCCCAATATTAATCTTAAAGTTATTGAGGGTGTAAATTCAATGCAAAAATCTGTAAAAGCTCTAGCTGTGGGTGATGTAGATGCTTATATAGAAAACCTTACTATTGGTAGTTATCTTGCTAAATCTTTATCTTTGGATAATATAAAAGTAGCGGCACCTTCTGCTTTTGGAAATCACGAAAATGCAATGGCTGTAAGAGATGATTGGGGACCTTTAGTTTCAATTATTAATAAAGAGTTAAGAGCTATGAGCGTTCAAGATAAAGATGAAATCTATAATAAATATTTATCTATGGAGTATGATTATGGCATAAGTATCTGGGATATTATTAAATGGGTTGCTATTGTTAGTTTAATATTTATTACTATTATGACTTTTATTGTTAAGTCAAATCGTAAGTTAAACAAAGAGATAAAAAAAAGAAAGAAGTCAGAAAAAATATTAAAAGTAACAAATGAAAAATTTAATGCTCTTTTTGAATTATCTCCATTAGGACTTGTTTTAACAAATATGAATGGAGATTTTATTGAATTTAACAAAGCTTTTGAAAAAATCTGTGGATACAGTAAAGAAGAGTTACACTCTCTTAGTTATTGGAAATTAACTCCCAAAAAGTTTAAAAAACAAGAAGATGAACAATTAAAATCATTGAGCAATACTGGTTTTTATGGACCTTATGAAAAAGAGTATATTCAAAAAGATGGCACTATTATCCCTATAAACCTTAATGGAATTGCCATTACTGATTCTGATAATAAGCAATATATCTGGTCTATTATAGAAGATATTACAAATAGAAAAAGAGATGAACAAATAATTCTTGAACAATCTAAAATGGTAGCTATGGGTGAAATGATAGGAAATATTGCTCACCAATGGCGACAACCACTATCAATTATATCAACCGCTGCAACAGGAATGCAAATGCAAAAAGAGCATGACCGTTTAAGCAATAGTGATTTTAATAATGCCTGCGAACTTATTGATAGAAATGCACAATTTCTTTCTAAAACCATTGATGCTTTTAAAGATTTCATAAAAGGTGATGAGAAGAAAACTCTATTTAATTTACATGAAGAGATAGATAATTTTTTATCTTTAGTAAAGGCTTCTACTTTGTCGCATAATATTAATGTTATTTTAGAAGAAAATGGTGATATAAACATAAATGGTTATGGAAATATGTTAACTCAAGTGTTAATAAATATTTTTACGAATGCTAAAGATGCATTTGCAAATAATAAAATTAAAGAAGATAATAAACTCATAATAATATCAACATATTGCGAAAAAGATAGAGTGATTATCAGAATAAAAGATAACGCAGGTGGAATACCTATTAATATTTTACCAAGAATTTTTGAGCCATATTTTACAACAAAGCACAAAAGTCAAGGAGCAGGTTTAGGGCTTCATATGACTTACAATTTAATAATAAATAGTATGGGCGGAACAATTGAAGCTTTTAATAGTAACTATACATATAAGAGTAATAAATATAAAGGAGCTGAATTTATTATTATGCTTCCACTACAATAGGCTCTTGCTGTAATATTAAGATTATTATAAAAAACATTGCTCTATGTCAAAGTAATCTTTTTGTTTGCTTGATACAATTAGTTAAATATAAAGGATTTTTTTATGAAAGAGTGTCATTCTTTAAAGAACAATTATAAATTTACTCCAGAAGAAGCTGATATTTTAAAAACTTTGCAACCTCGTATGCAAGAACTTTCTGAACAATTTATTGATGAGTTTTATGACTATATTTGGGGTTTTGGAAAAACTGCACAGTTTTTGAAAAACAAAGAGATAATTGCTCACCACCGTACTAAAATACAAGAGTGGTATATTAATTTGTTTTGCGGAAAATATGATATGCTCTATTTTACTTCTTTGTATAAAATAGGGGAAATTCATGTCAAAATAGGATTACCCACACACTATGTTAACTCTGCATTTACTTTTGTTCGCACTTTTGTGTTGCAAAATATTGAGGATAATTTTGAAAATAAAGAAGCCCATGTTAAACAATTAAAAGCAGTGGAAAAGATTATTGATATGAATTTAGATATTTTAACAAGTTCATATAGAGAAGAGGAGATGAGCAAATTTTTATCTCTTTCACGAATTGAGAAAAACATTTTATCGAGTTTGAAAAAATTCAGTTCTTATAGTAACTTCTTTTTAGCAGGAGCTTTAGCGTTAGTGGCATTTTTTGCTGTGGGGCTTTTCTTATATGACATTTATCTGCTTTTTTTCTCAGACATTGGAATAGAACAAGGGATATTAACAGTTTTAGGAAGTTTACTTGTTCTTTGGGCTGCTATTGAGCTTATTAATGAGGAGATAGAACACTTAAAAGGTAAGGGTTTTGCTATAAAAGCGTTTTTAATGCTTGCTATGGCAGCACTTATTCGTAAAATTCTTATTTATTCTCTCTCTTCTGAAAAAGCAGAAGAACTTTTAATTATTGGAGCTGTAATAGTTGCTTTAGCAATTTCCTATAAGTTAGTGGCTGAGCCTAAAAAAGAGAAAAATATTTAGTATTATTAGTTGTAATTTAGTAAAAAAGATATATTATTTTGTATTAAAATAAAAGGAAAATTATGTATTGTAAAAGTTCAGATAATTTTGAAAAAAGTTGTATTCCTAAAACGGTAAATGCTCAAATTGCTGTTTTAACGCCTAAAGAAGATAAAGATTTTATTGTGCGAAAAGTATTATTGGCAAAAGAGGGTTCTATGCCTAACCATACCAATGAGATTCAACACCAACAATATGTTTTAAAAGGTGAAGCTAAAGTTATTGTAGGAAATGATGAATTTCATGCAAAAGCGGGGGATTTTATCTATATTCCTGCAGGTGTGAACCATAGGTATGAAGCGTGTTATGGAAGCGAATATGAGTTTTTATGTATGATACCTACTAAAGAAGATAAAATTCAAATGATTTGAGTTTAAAGCTAAAGTGTAAAAGAAAAAGATAGTAGGAAATAAAAAAGGGAGTGGTTATTGCCACTCCTCTTTTTTTACTTCTTTTTTTTATAATTCAGTATTTTTAGAAATGGTACAGATCTCTCCGTCTTTTAAATCTCTTTTTCTGTACGCAATAACAATGGTTACAAAGACTAACACCGTTAACACATAAACCCATGTAGGAATTGGTAACGGGTCTCCTGTTGCGTAGGAGTGCATTCCTGATAGGTAGAAGTTTACTCCAAAGTAGGTCATTAGAATTGTTGAGAACGCTAATAGTGAAGCCACACTAAATACAAACGCTGTGTTAAAGCCTTTGATTAATCTAAGGTGCAACACAAAAATATACGTAACAATAGCTACATATGCCCATGTCTCTTTTGGATCCCATCCCCAATATCTTCCCCAAGACTCATTTGCCCAAACTCCACCTAAGAAGTTTCCAATAGTAAGTGCTGCTAGTCCAATAATAAGAGAAACTTCGTTGATAGTAGTGATGTGTTTAATTGTTTCATCAATATGTTTTCTTTTGGGTGATCTAAAAATAAATAGCAACATTGCCATAAATCCTAGAATTGCTCCTAGTCCTAAAAAGCCGTATGAGCCTGTTAGAATTGAAACGTGAATAGTAAGCCAATATGATTTAAGAACAGGCACTAAGTTCGTGATTTGTGGGTCAATATGGCTTAAATGTGCGGTGAACATAAAAATTCCTGCAACTATTACTGAACCACTTAGTGCTAAAAGAGATTTTCTAAAGAAAACAACTCCTGCAAAAATAGCTGACCATGAAATATACAGCAGTGATTCATAGGTATCTGACCAAGGTGCATGACCACTAACATACCATCTTAAGCCCATTCCAAAGGTGTGTACGGCAAATAAAATTGCTAAAACAGTAAAGAAAAAATAGGTTAAATATTTTGATTTTAGTTTTTCATTAAATACTGAAGCAAACGCTACAATAAACAGAATAAACCCACACAATACATAGGCAAGTGTTAATTTTGGGAAAACATCTATTTTTTCAAATAAAAGTTCGTATTTCATTTGAGTATCACTAGGCACAACTTTTGCACCCACTTTTTTCTGATATTGAGCAATATGATCTATAAATTCGTTTGCCATTTCCCAGTTTTCTACTATGGTGTAGTTTATAAGCCCTTTTGTCATGGTTTCAACTGCCATTTTATTGTCATCTTCAAACTCTTGAATTGCCATTAAAGGGGTGTACCAAGAATCATTTCCTTTTTCAAATTTTGGAAATATTTTAAACAATTCACCGCTATAGACTAAATAAGCAACATTTAAACGCTCATCTACTTGAATTAAATCTTTTTCAAAGGTTCCTCTTTGGTTGGGATTAATTCTGTTAGCTTCATTTATTTGGTCAATTAAAAGATATTTTCCGTCTTTAAAAACGTCTGCAAAAGAGATATAGTTTTCTGATTCAGGAATTCCAATAACTTGTTTTAGTTTTGGAGTTTTAATTTTTATCATTTTTACAAATCGCCAATATTCAGGTCGTGTAATCATTCCTAATACTATTTGGTCGTAATTCATACCGAACATATCGTTTTTACCACTTAGTTTATTTAAAATTTGTTTGTTTAAAGAACCTAGTGGTTTCATTCTTCCTTGTGAAGTTTGTACTGCTAAACTTCCAAATTTTTCTGCACTTATTTTTGAAGTTGCTTTAAACTCTTTAATATACTCTTCAACATTTTCATACTCTTTGGCATAACCACTAATTGAGCTTAACAGCAAAGAAGCTAAAATAAATGAAGCAATATTTTTATCTTTTAAATATTTGGTGAGTTTCCAAAATCGGCTTTTTTTATCAAAAAAGTTCATAACTAATCCTAAGGTTAATAGAAAATATCCAAAATATGTTGGCCATTTTCCTGGGTCATTGTTAACTGAAAGTATGGTTCCTAGTTCATCCATGTCGTATGAACTTTGGAAGAACAAATAGTTTCCTTCGTTAAGCGTGGTGTTCATAAAAATTCGGTAATCGTAGTTTTCTTTGTTGGCTTTAATTACCGTAACTTCAGAAGCATAAGAAGAGGGCGACATACTTCCTGGGTATCTTTCTAATTGGAAATCTCTTAGATGAATACTAAAAGGAAGAGTGAGTGTTTTTGAACCGTACTCTATTAAAACAGTAGTGTCACCAAATTGGTTTCCTCTGCTTAAACCTACTTGTGCTCTTTGCCCTGGGAGTTTGTACTCTTTGGTTTCATTGTCAATTGTGGCATCTAAAGTTAACAGTCCCATAGTAGAGGTTTCTTGTTTAGCAAAAACATACTCTTTATATTTTAAATTTAATGTTTTGTCTTCAAATTCAATATTGTAGGTGAAATCGTTTCCTAATGCAGAAAATTCAATAGAAAACTCTTGGTAATATGATTTTCCATCATGTTCAATGGTCACTTGCAAATAAGGTTCTTGTGAAACCATTTCATTTTGCGTTTGACCTTCTCGTATGTGCATAATGCCTTCATATCCTGTATATCTTGTAATAATTGAGCCCAATAAGATAACTGCAAAGGAGAAGTGAAATAGAAATCTTGCCGGTCTTTTCCACATAGAAGTTTTATAGATTACGCCCAATAAATTTATAACAGTTAAAAGTAGAACAGTTTCATACCAAAGATGATTGTAAACTAAAACTCTAGCAGTTGAAGTACCATAATCGTTTTCAATAAATGTAGCAACAGCTGCTCCTGTACCTAGTAGTATCAGTAAAATAGCCATTGTCCAATATGAAAAGAGTATATTGCTTATTTTTTTCAAAAGAATCCTTTAGTATTATAATAGTTAATATGTTAACTAATTTAGCGTGAAGTAATTGTGTAGGAACTTAACTTACGCAAAGAAGCGAAATTATATCAAAAGAATCGTTTCAAACTCTTTTACTCTCTTAATAAATCATTGTTTTATCTAATTATTAATATAATCCCTGCATGAACTTAGAAGAACTTAAAAAACAAAAACAACAATGCCTTGAATGGAAAAATGTTAAGCCGTGGTATGACCAATTAAAAAAGTTATTTGAAATTAAAAAAGAGAATCTTTTAGTTGATTATGGCGATTGGTTTAGTGTAGGGAAAAAAGAGGATTTAACGCAAGAAGAACATGAGCTGTTGCTTCAAACAGCACAAAAGCTAATACCTTGGAGAAAAGGTCCTTTTAAACTTTTTGGCTTAGAAATAGACAGCGAATGGCAAAGTAACATTAAATATAATCTGCTTCGACCTCATTTTAATTTAAAAGATAAAATGGTTGCGGATATTGGCTGTAATAATGGCTACTATATGTTTAGAATGCTTGAAGATAAGCCTAAAAAGCTTGTAGGATTTGACCCAAGCCCTTTAGCCATGCTTCAATTTGAGATGGTGAACCACTTTTTAAAATCAGAAATTGAGTATGAAAAACTAGGAGTTGAGCATTTAGAAATATACAACCATACTTTTGATTTGATTTTTATGTTAGGAGTGCTTTACCATAGACCAGATCCTGTTGGAACGCTTAAATCTTTAGCAAAAGGGCTAAACAGTGGTGGTGAAATTATTATTGATACATTTATGATAGAAGGCGAGGATGAAGTTGCGTTAACTCCTAAACACAGATACTCTAAAATTCCAAATATATATTTTATTCCAACTGTAAATGCACTAAAAAATTGGTTGCATCGTGCAGGATTTGAAGATATGGAAGTGTTAGCAATAACTACAACTACGAGTGAAGAACAAAGAAAAACACCTTGGTCGTTTGACCAAAGTTTAGAAGATTTTTTAGATCCAGATGATAACAGTAAAACTATTGAGGGGTATCCTGCACCTAAAAGAGTCTATATTAAAGCCAGAAAAAAAGCGTAGTGCTTTTTTTCTCCAACTTTAAAACAGCTCTACAAACGTACCAAACTCAGGTATATACTCTTTAACTTGACTTCTTCCAAGGTTTTTGGCTTCTTCAAGAGAGTTATCCGCATTTTTAAGAATTTCATCGACAGTTTTTGTCTCATAATCATAGTGTGTGATACCTACGCATATTGTTTTTTTAAGAACATGCCCGTGGTCATTAACAACAACTTCACTTTCTGCAAAGGCTTTCACAAGTTTTTCAGCAACAAAAAGGGCATCTTTTTGATTGGTTAATCCAACAAGTGCAATTAAAAACTCATCGGCTTCAAGACGAACGACTAAGTCGGATTCTCTTACATTATTAAGTAAGATAGTAGAAAGATTAATAAGAACTTTGTCTCCAATGTCGTAATCAAACTCATCTATTACAGCTCTAAAGTGGTCAATTCCTACCATTAAAAAAGAGATGTTTCTGTTTTCCCTTTTAGCCAGTGGCAAGAGTTTATTTAAGTGTTCTACTAAAAACTTTCTATTATAGACATTGGTTAAGGAGTCTTTAAATGCCAACTCTTTAACCAATTCTTGATATGAAACACTGCTAATTAGTGGAGAAACCATATAAAAAAGAGTATTTAAATATTCATCTTTTTTAGTTACTAGTTCATATTGTTCTTTAGTGTCGCACACTAAACAAAAAGTAATAATTAAATTAGGGTTCATATCTATTTTATAATATTTACACAAAGAAGCATTTTTATAAATATCATCTGGAGAGTTTTGAAAAGCAATCTCTTTTGTGTTTTCTACTGTTGAATAAATAGAAATTCTTAAAGACTTTGCACCAAATGTTTTTTCGAACCATTTTTGCAACTCCGTATAGATGAGTTTAACCTCTTTTAACTCTCTTAATTCATCATAAAAATTTAAATAGTTATAAATATCATTGGTTAAATTACTGACTTCTAAAAATTTTTTAATGCTATTTACAATTAAATTATTCATAATTTTCCTTAAAATAAATCAATGCTGCTAACTTGACTTTCATTAAATACCACCACTTGATTTCTTCCTTTGTTTTTAGCTTCATAAAGAGCAATATCTGCATTTTTACACACAGTATCGAATGTTTTTCCATCATCAGGAAAAACAGCAAGTCCAATACTTACTGTTTTTCTTAATTTAGTTCCAGCATATACATCTATTTCGTTTTGTGCAATTTGTTCTCTGATTTTATTAGCAACGGCTAAGGCACTTTCTGTATTGTCAATATTACTTAAAATAACAATAAATTCTTCTCCTCCAAAACGAATAACCAAGTCCGATTCTCGTACATTTTGAATTAAAATATATCCTAACTCTTTTAAGACAACATCACCAATATCATGTCCATATTCATCGTTTACCGATTTAAAATGATCCATATCTAACATAAGGACAGCCAGTTTTTTATTGTCCCTTATTGCTTGAGGAAGTGCTTTTTTAATATATTCTTCTAAGAATTTTCTGTTGTAAAGTCCTGTTAAACCATCTCTAAACGCTGAATCTTTAAGCGCTTGTAGAAGTATTTTAACTGCTATTGAAGGTGCTGCTTCGTTGATATAGCTTTTAATAAAAGAGATATTGTCTTTAACAAAAAGTAACTCTTCTTTGGTTTCTAGTACAAAATTGATAACAATAATAGTGTTTTTATTAATATTAGTACTTGTACAATAGTAAAAATAATCATTGCTTGTAAAACAAGGACAAGGATTGTGAAACTCTACTGAAACTACATCGTTGTTTGTACGCGCACTTCTGCATAATGAAGGATTACTCATATGCGAAGGACAACAAAAATTAAGAGTTCCTACTTGGCTTACTACTTCGCGCGAATCTTCTTTTAAATTGGTCTGATAAATAGTAAAGTTTTTTTGGTGAAATTGGTTTTTTAATACCTGTACAAGACGGTCAAAAATCTCTTCTTTGGTTTGGTCTTGTTCAATCTCTTTTTTAAATTGATAAAGATTTGATAAATTAGTAATAATAAGTTTGGATTCATCCAAAGGTGTTTTATTTTCTTTTGAAGTCGTGTGACCAATAAAATATTTTAATTTTTTATCAATATCATCAAATGTTGCTTTATAACTTGTAAGCAGCATATTAAAATCATCGGTAAATAAAATCATATCTGAAGAGAGTTTATGCGGTTTCTTAACTTGAATAAAACGCCCGTTTATTGCTTCTTTTATGCTTACTGCAATTTTTTCAAAAAGTTGCAGATAGGGGTTTAATATATTTGAAGTAACAAAAATTACAAAAAACATACTTAAAAAAGTAATGGCAATTAAAATATAAATAGATTGAATACCCACTTCTTTTAAGTCTTGAATATCTAATACAATTGAAACAGCCCCTAATGTTTCACCATATTTTACGTTATGACAGTTTAAGCAATTAACACTGCCTTCTGTGTTTGCAAGATAAGGAATGGTAACACGCATGGTAGTTTCATTGGTAATAAAATTTTCATAGAGTTTGTACTCCATTTTGCCAGATCTTATTACTTGGTTATCAATTTGGTCTTTTATTTCTTCATTTTCTCTTCCAACACCATATTGTTCGGTTACGGCATTGGCACGAACAAACCAAAGTTTTTTGACATTGGACATATTTGAAATGGAGTTAATAAAAGTATCTCTTTGATCCATATTACCATTAACCATATGTGAAGTTAAGCCGTTTTTGACTACCTCAGAGATAGATTGAGCAGTGTTTATAGATGAGCTAAGTCCAGTTTCTCGTAAATTGTAAGCAATCATTGAAGTAATAACTATTGCAATGCAAATAATCATTATTGAAAATTGTACAATTATTCTTTTTTTCATTTTTACGATACCTTTTTTGCGACACCCACGAGAATTAGTCGAAGATTTTACTATAAATTTGCTTAATTGTTACAAATAATTTAGCCAATTAACTAAAGAGCTTTTTTCTTGTGACAACCTGCTGTTTAACCCATGCCCAGGGTAAATATCCATCTCTTTTTCCCATGCTAAAATTCTATTTAAACTCTCTTTCATATCTTGGGGACTTGAGTAAGGAAAGTCGGTTCTTCCAATAGAACCTCTAAAAATAAAATCGCCTGTAAACAAAACATTATTGATTTCAATAACACTGCACCCAGGGGTGTGTCCAGGGAAAAAATGAAACTTTACTTTAACGCCATCAAAATCAAACTCTTCATTGGGTTTTACTAGAACATCAGCCGTGCTGGGTGGCATTCCAAAACCAAAAGGGTCATCATGCAGCATAAAAGCATCTTCTTTAGGGCAATAAACTTTAATACCCAGTTCTTTTTGTAAAGAAGCATTGCTCCATACATGGTCAAAATGCCCGTGTGTGTTTAAAATAGCAACAGGATTTTTTACATTTTCCTTAACCCAAGTTGTAGCGTTTACTCCTGGATCTATGATAAAATCTTTACCTTCTATGCTTACAATATAACAATTGGTTTGATACTCGCCCATAGGCTCAATTTTAATATCCATTTTACACCTTCTTTGATAAAATTGCGAATTAGACTATTTAATAAGGCATCAAGTGTACTATTTTAAAACTTTAGAAACTATTTTATTGAAAAAAACTCCTGTTGAGAAGTTTGAAGCTTTTGAGCATTTTTATACCAATTTTTTAAATCATGAGTACACGAAAGAAGAAAATTACAAACCCATAGAGTTTAAAGAACCCTCTTATAGTTCTTTTTTAAATATTGTTTTACCAAAAGATGTAAAAAGACGAAGACATTTTGACACTAAAGAGGGGAAAGCCAACCTTTTACACACTATTTGCCACATAGAGTACTGTGCTGTAGACTTAGCTTTAGATGCTTCGTATCGTTTTGCTTCTTTGCCAAAAGCATATTATTGCGATTGGCTTGAAGTTGCACAAGATGAGATACGGCACTTTAAAATGTGTGAAGAACTTTTAAATAGCTTAGGGTACAAATATGGAGATTTTGAAGTTCATACAAACTTATTTGAAGCCATGAAAAAAACTACAACACTAATAACTAGAATGGCAATAGTTCCTCGCTACTTAGAAGCCAACGGCTTAGACCAAAACCCTAAAATTATGGAGAAACTTAAATCTAATCCTGATGAAATAAATTATGCTATTTTAGAAGCTTTAAATATTATTTTAGAAGAAGAGATTACTCATGTTCAAAAAGGGGATAAGTGGTTTAAATATGCGTGTACTTTAGAAGACTTAGAACCAGAAGCTACCTATTTAAAACTGTTAGAAGAGTTTTACCCAGGCAGTACTCAAAAAAAGTTAGAACTAAATTTTGAAGCCAGAAAAAAAGCAGGATTTTCGTGCAATGAGTTGAAACTTTTAGCGAATAAAGAGGAGTGTGAATAGCATATTTACACTCTTTGGCTTAAAAAATTGATTCCAATCATTGTAAAAATACAAAAAATGTTCTAAACTTGCAAGCAAAAAATGAGTAGAAAATGACCGAAGAAAAGTTTGCCTCTGAAGTTGAAACACTTAAAAAATTTTTTGAAATTCATTGTGAAAAGAAACACAACCCACGCTTAAAATACACTAAAGTATTGCCGTATAAAACACTTCAATATGATGTTGAATTAAAGCTTTGCGAAGCGTGTTACACATTAATTAACTACTCTTTTGAGAGGTTAAATGAGTGTCCTCATGAGATAAAACCCAAATGCCGAAGTTGTAAAAATCCATGTTATGAAAAAACGAAATACAAAGAAGTAGCAAAAATTATGAAATTTAGTGGTATTTATTTGGGTATTAGTAAAATTAAGAAGTTTTTTTCCTAATGCAAGTTAAAACTTGGCATTAGGAACAGGATAATTTTCAATAACAAAGTCTATATCTTTGTCGCCTCGACCACTCAAATTTACTAAAATGGTTTTATCACTTGAAAGAGTTTTGGCTAATTTCATAGCAAATCCAATGGCATGTGCCGATTCAAGTGCTGGAATAATTCCTTCTTTTTGAGAAAGAATATAAAAAGCTTCAATGGCTTCATTGTCGTTACAGTGACCCACTTTTGTTCGTTTAATTTGGTTTAAATAAGCGTGTTCAGGACCTACACTTGGATAATCAATGCCGCTTCCAATAGAGTGAACGGGTGCGGGTTCACCGTTTTCATCTTTTAACATTATTGAGTTAAAACCGTGCATAATACCTTCACTTCCATAGGTTAAACTGGCACTGTGCTCGCCAATTTTATCGCCTTTTCCCATAGGTTCAACTCCATAAAGATTAACCTCTTCATGTTCAATAAAGTGCGAAAAAATTCCCATGGCATTACTGCCTCCACCCACACATGCTAATACATTGTTAGGAAGTGCGTTTTCAAGCTCTAAAAACTGCTCTTTGGCTTCTAGTGAAATAACGCTTTGAAAGTCTCGAACCATCATAGGAAAAGGGTGCGGACCTACTACTGAACCAATACAATAAATAGCATTATCGGTATCTTTTAAATAGCTTTCAAAAGCACTGTCAACGGCTTCTTTTAGTGTTTTAAGACCGTGTGATACAGGAATTACTTTTGCACCTAAAATCTTCATTCGCACAACATTGGGGTGTTCTTTTATAATATCTACTTCGCCCATGTGAATTTCGCACTCTAAACCAAAATAAGCAGCTGCGGTTGCCAGAGCAACGCCGTGTTGACCCGCTCCTGTTTCTGCAATAACTTTTTTCTTTCCTAAATGCTTGGCTAAAATAACTTCTGCCATACAGTGGTTGAGCTTATGCGAACCCGTATGATTTAAATCTTCTCGTTTTAAATAAATTTTAGCTCCACCACACAATTTGGTGAGATTTTTAGCCAAAGTAATAGGAGTAGGGCGACCTTGATAATGTTTTCGAACATATTTAAGCTCTTCCATAAACTTCTTTGAGTTTTTCAACTCCTCATATGCTTTTTTAATCTCTTCAAATGGTTTTTCCAACTGTGGAGGTAAAAATGCCCCACCAAACTTTCCAAAAAAGCCATTTTCATCTGGCATGGAGTTTAAATACGACTTATTCATTGTTCACCTTTTATAAATATTTTATGAAAACCACTTTTTAACTTTTTCAAACATACCTTCAAAACTCGATTCGCTAGGTTTACTCTCTATGCCAAAACTCTCTTGAAGTTTTTCTAAAAGTTCTTTTTGTTGGGCATTTAAATCAGTTGGGTATTTAATAGAAATTTGAACAATTAAATCGCCTTGTCCATAACCTTGTACCGATTTAACCCCTTCATTTTTAAATTTAAACTGCTCTTTGTCTTTTGTTCCTGCAGGGATTTTAAGCTCTAATTCGCCTTTTAAGCTAGGAATTTTAATGCTATCACCTAATACTACTTGGGTAAAAAATAGAGGTACTTCTAAGTAAATATCATCGTCGTGTCTTACAAAATGAGAATCTTCTTTGACTTTGATTTGAAGATATAAATCTCCTCTAGTTCCATCGGGTGCAATATTTCCTTTGTTGGAAACACGAATACGGTTGCCTGTGTTTACTCCTTGAGGAATATCTACTTTAAAGGTTTCTTTAACCTCTTCGTATCCTTTTGCATTACAAGAAGGACATTTTTGAGCTACTGCTTCACCGCTTCCATTACAGTTAGGGCAAGTTTGTGCAAAGGTCATAAAACCTTGTCGTGTATGAACTTGACCATGTCCCTCACAGTAGCTACACTTAGAAAGTTTCCCATCTTTAGCGCCGCTTCCTTTACACGCTTTACACGCTGTTTTATAGGTGTAATCAATATTTTTATTAATACCAAAAACGGCTTCATTAAACTCAATAGTAACTTCAATTGCAATATCTAAATTATAATTGTATGTTTTTCTTTGCTTTCTTCGTGAACCTCCACCAAAAGCACTGCCAAACATCTCTTCAAAGACAGAACCTAAGTCGTCAAATCCTCCGCCAAAACCACTGCTTTGACCTTGTCCTTGAAGACCAGCTTTTCCATATCTGTCGTAGAGTTGTCTTTTTTGTTCATCACTTAAAACTTGATACGCTTCGTTAATTGCTTTAAATTTCTCTTCAGATTCACTGTTTCCTGGATTTTTATCCGGATGATATTTCATAGCAAGTCTTCGGTACGATTTTTTTATTGTAGTTTTATCACTGTTTTTGCTTACTTCTAATAATTCATAATAATCAATTTCTGTCAATTTTATCACCTTGTTTATTAAACTTTTAACCGATTTTATCTAAAAAAATCTAAAGATTGGATATAATCGCCGCATGAAAAAAGGTTTAGAAAAATTTTATGATTTAGTTGAAGCATTTGAAAATTTACCCACTATTGGAAAAAAATCGGCATTACGCTTAGCGTATCATATTACCATGAGCGATAACTTTACAGGAATTAAAATTGCACACTGCATTGAAAATGCAATTACTTCAATTAAGAGGTGCATACATTGTGGTTGCATGAGTGAACATGAAATTTGTGAAATTTGCCTTGATGACACAAGAGAAAAAAGTCGTTTATGTATTGTGCAAAGTGCCAAAGATATTTTTGTAATTGAAGAATCTAAACAGTTTAATGGTCTTTATTTTGTTATGAGTGAGTTAAATGAAAATTTAGTTCAAAAGTTAATTGACTTTATTAAACGAAATAGCATTAAAGAGATTCTTTTTGCCATAACACCCTCTATTTCAAACGATGCATTTATTATTTACATTGAAGACAAACTTCAAAATTTTAACATCTATTTTACTAAAATAGCTCAAGGAGTACCTACAGGGGTTAGTTTAGAAAATGTAGATATTTTGTCTTTAGCAAAAGCCATACAAAGCAAAGTAGGGGTTTAAAGCTTTTAAACCTCTACTTTTTAATGAATGAAAAAGCTTAAAAGTTTTCCCACTCATCATTTTGTTTAATTTTATTGTTGTTACCAGTAGAAGAATTAGATTGTTTTTTTTCAACACTGCTACTTTTTAAAGAGTTATCTTTACTCTGTTTTTGTCCCATTTGTTTGGCTTGAACATCATTTTTACCTATAAACTCTTTTTCATTTGCATTATCTACTATTAGTTTTGCTATTTCATCGGTTGTAACAGCAACTTCATGAGATTGTGAAGCTACCATAGCATTTTGTTGCGTTTGTTGGTCAAGTGAATTTACTGCATCGTTTATTTGCTCAATTCCTAAAAGTTGCTCTTTTGAAGCACCTTCAATATCTGAAATTAGACTAATAGTTTGAGAGATATTTTCATTAAGATTTTTATATCCTTCAATCATATTTCCAGCTATATCTTTTCCTAAATTAGCTTTAGTAGTAGCGTTTCCAACTAGTGCCTTAATCTCATGAGCAGCTTCAGCACTTCTTGAAGCTAGGTTTCGAACTTCAGCAGCTACAACTGCAAACCCTTTTCCAGCTTCCCCAGCAGTTGCTGCTTCTACAGCTGCATTTAAGCTTAAGATATTGGTTTGAAAGGCAATTTGGTCAATTACACTAATTGCTTCATTAATAGCATTAACTTCTTCGTTTATCTCATCCATTGAAATATTTGTTTGGTTTGCTAGTTTTTCACCCTCTTGTGCAGATTGTGTAACGCTGCTTGAAAAACTTGCCATTTTAGCAATACTTTGGGTGTTGTTTCGTATATTTGAAGTAATCTCTTCTAAAGCTGCTGCTGTCTCTTCTAGTGAAGCTGCTGCTTCATTGGAGCTTTCATTTAGTTTATTTACATTGCCTAGTAAAATAGCTGAACTCTTTCCTAGCGTTAATCCATTTGATTTATTTTCAACTAGCATAGCATTTATAATATCTGCAAGGTTATTTAATCCAACAGTTACTCCACTACTACAGCCTATTGTACGGTGAGTAAAATCAAGCTTTGCATATTTTTCTAATGCCAAAGTTATATCATTTACATTTGTACAAATTTTAAGCTGAAGATTGTTCAACATATCATTCATATGGTGTCTTAACTCTTCTAGGTTTTCAGAGGCAACTTTATTATTAAGTCTTTTATGCAAATACCCATTCTCAATTTCTAGTACTAATTCTTCAATTTCACCTAAAAATTTATTATCTGAATCAATAGTTAACTTTGTTCTTGAAATATTTTCATTAACAACCTTAGCCATCTCTCCAAACTCATCTTTTGTAGTGTCATTTAAAAGCTCAATAGTAGAACTCTCTTTGTTTAAATAAGAGAAAAAAGATAAAAGTCCATCTTTGAAAGAGTTTAAAGAACCAATAACTATTTTGGCAATTAACATAGAAATTAGAAGAAAAACAATAGTAGCAACTAATGCTAATCCAATAAGAATTTGATTTAATAAAGTATATGCTTCACTTTTTAAAATCATTGCATTTTTGTTAATTAAAGTAAGATCTTTTTCTATAGTTAGCCCAATATCAACCATTTTGGCAATAATAGATTTAATCTCTTCGCTCATTTCATATATTCCATTTTTTTCATTAGCTATTTTAATTTTAGCAAATTCATTAAAATAGTTAAGATATTGTTTAGTGTTATTCATTATGTCATCGCATAAAATTTGATTACTTTCTAAGAGCATAACTTTTTTGAACTCTAAAATATTAGTATGTAGAGTTTCAAAATCTTTATTAACTACTTGTGCTGTTTTTTCATTTGAGGAGTTTAAAAATTGATAAACTGAAATTCTTCCTTTTAAGACCTGCTGTATAAATTGTTCAGTTTTAATAGCAATGTCATTTCTTCCCTCAACCATATTGTTATAATAAACATACACAACCGCAGATGTTAATATTATTACAATAAATATAATAGGAAACAGAAATAATTTTTTCTTCGTATTTACACTACTCAACATTTTTATCCTTTAAACATTTTTTATTAGGAATATTAACCTAATTCTTTTAATATACCATAAGTTATTTTGATATTATCACAAATTAAATTATTTTTTGTTACCTAAGGAAACATAAAATATTTTTTTAGTGATAAATGAGAAAAGATATTAAAAAAAACTAAAAGCCCGAATATATCGATTGTTGAGACAATGTCATTTGTTGTCATTGGGCAAGTTGTTCCAAATTATACTTTCATATAAATATTTTAAAATTTAAAAACTCCTTTATTGAATTTTATTAAATCTTGTTAAGATAAAAAATAGAATAAGCCTAGTATAATTTTAAAAATTATTTATATAGGGAATAGCAGATGAGAATAGAAAATATGAGACTTTTATCTATAGATGACAATAAAACAAATTTACTTATTGTTGAGAGCTACGCTAAAATGCTTCAATTAAATATTGATAGTTTTTTAGACCCTAAAGAAGCTTTAGAAAAAACACAAACTCAAGAGTACGATTTGGTCATTGTGGATTTTATGATGCCAGATATTAATGGTTTAGAGTTTATAGAGTTATTTCGTAAAACCAATCAAGAGACTCCTATTATTATGCTAACAGCCGTGGGCGATGATATGAAGTTGCAAATAGATGCTTTGCAATTAGGAGCAAATGATTTTTTAAGTAAACCTATTAATGCACCTGCTTTCAAAGCACGAATAATTAATATGTTAAAGCTAAGAAAAGCACAACTTTTAATTAAAGACAAAGCATTGCTTTTACAAGAAGAAGTAGAGCAAGCAACAAAGCGTTTAAAAGAGTCAGAACAAGAGACTTTACAAATGTTGGGAAAAACTTCTGAGTATAAAGACCCTGAAACAAATGCACACACACTAAGAGTTGCTCACTATTCAAAACTTTTAGCACACGCATACGGAATGGACAAAGAGTTTCAAGAAGTTGTCTTCTATGCTTCTCCTTTTCATGATATTGGTAAAATTGGAATACCCGATAAAATTTTATTAAAGCCTGGCAAACTAAATGAAGATGAGTTTGCTATTATGAAAAAACACTCAAGCATTGGGTACGAGATTTTAAAAGGCTCTAAAAGTAAATATTTAAAAGCAGGTGGAGTAATTGCATATAATCATCATGAAAAATATGATGGCACTGGTTATCCTAATGGCTTAAAAGGAGAGAGTATTCCAATTTTAGGACGCATTACTGCTATTGCAGATGTATTTGATGCATTAACTTCAACACGACCATATAAAGAAGCTTGGAGTATTGAACAAGCGTTTGAACTACTAGAAGAAGAGAAAGGAAAACATTTTGACCCAATTTTAGTGGAGCTGTTTTTACAACAAAAGCAAAAGGTTATTGAAATTTATTATGAGTTTAAAGAAGAAGAGACAAAATAGTGTTTAAATTTATTTTAAAGGTTATTAAAAACCCAATTATTGGTCCTATTATTGTCTCTTCTGTTTTTTTATCTTTATTGACAATTTTCTATTTACCACATCTTTTTATTAAAAATGAAAAAAATAAAATCATTAAAGAGTCTTCAACAATAGTTGACCACTTAAAAACATTTCGAGCCTATTATGATGACTTTGTTGTTTCAAAAGTACAAACAAAAACCAATATGGAAATTAATTATGACCATGAAATATCTTTAAATACTATTCCTCTTCCTGCTACAACTATTTATAACCTAAGTCAGAGACTTCCTCAAAGTGAAGGCGTTTTTATTAATTTTTTTAGTGATTATCCTTTTCCTAACCGAGCTAAAAGAGTACTTGAGCCTATCCAAAAGCAAAGTATTGATTATTTTAGAAAAACAAAAGAAGAAGTTTTTGTAAACGAAGATGTACAAAATGGAAAAAAAGTTCTTCGTGTTGCATTTCCAGATATTATGGTGGCTCAAAGTTGTGTTGCTTGTCATAATAACAGGATAGATACTCCTAAAAATGATTGGAAACTAGGAGATGTTAGAGGAGTTATTGAAGTAATTGTGCCATTGCAAAATCAATTTGTTTTAACTGCTTTTCAAACTAAGGGAATTATTGCATTTATGCTTTTAGTGCTTATAGCTTTTATTATACACTATGGAATACTCTACTTATTTAAAGAAAAAGAAGCCAAAGAACAGACACAAAAATTAACCAATGAAGTAGAAAAACAGACCAAAGATTTACAAGAGAGTAACTTGTTGTTAACGGAGTACAAAAAAGCAGTTGATGCTAGTGCTATTGTATCTAAAGCCAATACACAAGGTATTATTACTTATGTCAATGATGCTTTTTGTGAAGTTTCTGGATATACAAAAGAGGAGTTATTGGGTAAACCTCATAATATTGTACGACACAAAGATATGCCAAAAGAACTTTTTACACAGTTATGGAAAACTATTCAAAGCAAACAGATTTTTAAAGGTATTGTTAAAAATAGAACAAAAGATAATGAAACATATTATGTTGCAAGTACAATTGTACCTATTTTAAATAAAGAGGGTGAAATAATTGAGTATTTATCTTTGCGATATAACATTACAGAGTTAGTGCAAACACGGGAAAAAGCCATAAAAGCCCAAGAAGCAAAGGGTATTTTTTTAGCGAATATGAGCCATGAAATACGAACACCACTAAATGCTATTATTGGATTTTCTGAAATATTATCAGAAGCTAATTTGGCAATCAAAGAGAAAGAACACGCCAAAATTATTGTAAAAAGTGCTAAGTCACTGCTTGATATTATTAATGATGTGTTAGATATTTCAAAAATGGAAAGCGGAAAATTTGAATTAGAAAATACAAATTTTTCTTTATTTGATTTAACTGAATATATTGTAGAGCTTTTTTCTATGAGTTCGATTGAAAAAAATGTTAAGTTTTTTTACAGAGTTGATCCTTGCTTACCCTCAATGGTTTATAGTGATTCCACAAGATTACAGCAAGTACTATCTAACTTATTGAGTAATGCTATTAAGTTTACACCTAAAGAAGGAAAAATTTATTTCGATGTAAAAGTTTTAGGTTTTGATGAGTTTAGTAAAAAAGCTAAAATAAAATTTAGTGTTAAAGATAGTGGTATAGGAATGACTAAAGAGCAACAAAGTGTTGTTTTTAAGCCATTTTTACAAGCTGATTCTGGAATTAGCCGAAAATTTGGAGGCACAGGATTAGGTTTAGCTATTTGTTGGGATATTATAGAAGCAATGAACTCTATTATTAAAGTAAAAAGTGAGTTTGGGAAAGGGAGTGAGTTTAGTTTTGAACTTGAACTTGACACCATAGAAAATGAACAACCTAGTTTTGAAAAAACCAATCTAAAATTTGCTATTTGCTCACTAGAAGAAGATGAAGACAAACTAAAAACAAGCGTTAAAAACTATCTTGATAAAATGGGAACAGTTATAGAAATAGATGAAACAACTCAAGAAAATGCAGAGTTTTTGTTTTGTTTTAAAAGTAGCAGTGCAAATGATAGGCTTGAAGCTTTTAAACTTAAAAATCCTAAAGCTAAAGTGGTTTTTGTAGGAGAAAAAAAGTTATTGACTCAAAAAAGTTTAAATCATATTGATTATCATATAAATTTACCTGTATTTGGGTCTAAAATTTATAATATTATTGCAGATAATCCATCTTTGCATAGGAATGTTTTAAAACACTCTCATACAAAAGAGAGTTTTGTTGCAAATGTATTAATTGCTGAGGATAATATAAATAATCAAATACTTATAAAACTATTATTAGAAAAACTCTCTATTTCTACTACTATTGTTTCAAATGGAGAAGAGGCGGTTGAAGCGTATAAAAATAATCATTATGATTTGATTTTAATGGATATTAATATGCCTGTTTTAGATGGAGTTAGTGCTACAAAAGAGATAAGAAAATATCAAAAAGAAGCAAATCATTATATTGTTCCAATTATTGCTTTAACCGCAAACTCTGTTGCAGGTGACAGGGAAAAATATCTTGAAAATGGAATGGATGAATATCTTGCTAAACCTATTGTTTTTGAAACTTTAGTTGAACTATTAAAGCAATTTTTAAAAATAGATGACTCTTTTCAAACACAAAATAATCAAATAGTTGATGCTACTAAAATGGCTGAAATATTAGGTATTCCTTTAAGCGTTGCTAAAAAATTACTTGAAAGATTTAAAAAAGATATAATAAGTGACTTAAAAGAACTATATAAAAATATTACAACGCAACAAAGTAAGGCTATTTGTCATAAGGCACACTATATTAAAAACTCTTGTTTAAATATCTCTTTATCTTATGCTGTAAAATGGCTTGAGTATATTGAAAACAATAGTGAAAAAGAAGAAGAAAATTTATTAGATGCATATAATAA
>JBAYYP010000032.1:0-22045 GCA_041672955.1 Arcobacteraceae bacterium | reverse complement strand
TTTAATATTTTCAAGTTGTTCATGTTGATGGATTTTATCTTTTTTACGGCTTTTTTCAACTTCTTCTTTAATTTTTAATTCCAAATTTTGATTAAGTTCTTGAAGTTTTCGTTTATCTTGCAAGGAGTTCATTACAATTACAAAATGGTTTTTGTCAGGTAACAAATTTAAAGACATCTCTAAGTGAATTGAACTCCCCTCTTTATGCATAAAAATCTTCTCAATATTAGAAATAGAGCCTATTTCCTTAGCTTCAACAAAGATTTTTTCTAAGAATATTTTTGAATTTTTATGAACAATATCCAAACAATTTAAATGCAGTATCTCAATACTTGAGTATCCTAGTAGTTCAGAAAAAACTACATTAACTCTTTTGAAATTTCCTTTTAAATCAATAAGTCCAATACCGCTGTGCGCATTTTGGAAAATGGCATTATATTGTTGTACCTGATAATTAATATCGCTGTATAAATTTTCAATAAGTTTTTTATCTGTAATATTATTTCTAATGGCATTAAATCCTAGAATATTTTGCTTTTCATCAAGAATTGGCTCTATATTGGAAGCTATCCAATAAAAACCTCCATCTTTTTTAATCCCTTTAAGTTCACTAAAAATAGGTTTGCCTTCTTGCATCTTTTGCCAAAGCTCTTTGTACTCTTTTTCTGCCATATCAGGATGCATAAGCATTTTATGATGGTGTCCTAAAAGTTCTGCTTTTGAAAATCCTGTAAAATCACAAAATGCGGTACTTCCTTCTAAAATAATACCTTCTTTGTCCATATGCACCGACATTACATGTTTATCAATAATATTTAAGCTTTCACTTAACTCTTCTATATTTTTTTTAATAGTCAAATCTAAATATTTATTATCTTCTTCTGTTTTTTGGTTGAGTTTATTTATGGGCTGTGTAAAAAGCAATGCAAGAATAACCGCAATAACAAACCCTACTATTATAAGTACCAAAAAATACTCTTTAAATACTTCAAAATACTCTTTGTATCTATTTTTATCAAACTGTGTGAGTAAAATAATGTACTCTTGCGGATTTATATAAAGCCGTTTACTCATAAATTCTTGATTATTTAACTCATTGTATTCTAAAATATTCTCAGCATCATTGCCGTAAAGTTTATGAATACTTTGATTCCCTGTTGTATATTTTGACCAATTGTATTGTGAATTTTCATGCACAATATAATTACCTTTTTGGTCTAAAATAAAAGAGTTTTTGTAATAAATGTTATGGATTTGTTCCAAAATATAATCTGCGTTAACAATAATAGATAAAAACCCATTAGGCGTTTTTAAAACAAATCGCATAATAAAATACAGAGGTCTGGAAATCTCCCCTTTTTCTTTATTGACTTCAAAATCAGAGTGCCAAGCTTCACCCACTTTTAAAGCTCTTACATTTTTGCAATAATCTTGTATTATTCTATTTTGTAACTCTATCTTAGGCACTATTTCAATATCTCTTTGCGTATGGTTAAGCCGTATTATTTCATTGCCAGATAGGCTTAAAAATTTTATTTGAGCAATATCTTCATTGCTTATTAACAGAAATCTGAAAAGTTCAATGACTTCATTTTCATTCTCTTTATTTTTTATATATCGTTCAAATACTTCATTTTGACTCAAAGCATTCAATTGAGTTTTAATATTTCTTGCATACGCATCAAACAGGTTTTGTTTATTTTGAAATGATTGTGAAATAGCATCGGTCTCTTTTTTTCTAAAATCTTTTTCATAAACACTTTTAAACATCAAAGTAAATACTATAAACAAAATCAAAGAAAAAAGAACAAATGCTAAAAATATTTTAAGGTAAAAAGAGATTTTCATAATTTACTCTCGCCTATCTTTTCGTCTCTCTTTTGAAACGAGTTTAATAAAAAATATACTGTTTTCTTTTCTATTTTCAAACCAAAATTTTGCTCCTGATTTTTCAAGTAAAAGTTTAGCAACATAGAGGTTTAACCCAGCATCTTTAAAAACTTCTTCTTCATAATTGCTTGAAAAAACCTTTTCAATAATATTTTTAGATTCGCCTTGAACATTATCATGGCACTCAATAATAATATCTTCCCCTTTTTCAACCACACAAAGTTCAATAAACGGTTTTTCTACTTCATTTGAAATGAGTTGTTCCGTAGTGTGTTTCAATAAATTAATCATAGTTTGCTTAAGTTCATTAAAAACTCCATAGCAATAAATATCTTGGGAACACTCTATTGACAAAGATATATGGTGCAACTCACACTGCGGTTGCATTAAGCTTACTACATCTTGTAAAACGCTGTAGACATTATATTTATCGCCCTTATTGCTGTGGCTAAAAAAAGTTTTAAACTCATTTAAAGTAATTGAGAGTGTTTTAAGCTCACAGGCAACTTTATCGTGAATAATTAATAGTTGTTCAGAGTCTAGTTTTTCACTTAGAACTCGGGCTTTTAAGTTAGCCAACTCAATAGAAATAGTTGACATTGGCTTTTTCCATTGGTGCGAAAGGCTGTCTAATATTTTTCCCATTATCATAATTTTAGTGGTATCTGCTAAAGATTCATCTCGCATTTTAATTTCATTTAACTTATTGGACAAATCCTCTTTAAGTAAATTATTAATCTTTTTAAGCTGTTTGGTATCGGTTATATTAACTCGAATAGAGGCGTATCCTATTAAATTATTATTAATATCATATTGATGAAAAATAATTCCTTTAACCCAATACGAGTTTCCATTTTTATCAATATTTTTAATTTCTCCTTCCCAGTAATTATTTTTATTTAGCTCACTCCACATATTTTCGAAAAACTTTTTAGACATATCAGGATGCCTTATAATATTAATACTTTTTCCTGTAATCTCTTTTTTGGAATAACCACTTAAATCACAAAAAGCCTGTGTAGCTTCTTTTATTAATCCACTGGTATCCGTTTCTATCATAATAATATATTTATCAATGGCACTCAGTAAATCGGCATGTTTTTTTATAATGGTTCTATTTTTTTCTTTGTAACAATGAATGTTATAAATAAGTATAAACACTATTAAGAAAAAAGACCCCAATAAAATCATTGTATAGTTTATAATTTGGTTTATGCTGGAAATATTTGAAAATTTAGAGTTACCAATAGCTAACATATAGCTGTTATGTTCTTTTGTTAACGTGTTAAATAAAGGAACAAATGCCATCATTTGGTACTGGTTATCATTAAAAACATCCAATACAAACTCTTTGCTTTGTAGCATATTAAAATTTAAAAGCGTTTGATTATCTTCACTAATTTGCTTAAATACCTCTTTAGTATATTTAAACTCATTTATAACGCTGTTTTTTAAATAATACTCTTTATTCAAATCAAAAGAGTTAAACTCTTCTTCATTTATAGCGGCGTTGGTTTCTAGCTTATTTTTTTTATGAACAAAAAAAAGATCATACTCAATATTTTTTTCTATTTGTTGTGCTAAATGGTCAAAGTTAAACTCAATTTCAATAGCTCCTAAATGTCTTAATTGCTTATCAAAAAAAGGTTTTATTACTACATAAGCAGCATCGTTTTGGGTTATTTCAATACTTTCTATCTCTTTTTGTAAAGTATTGACATAATTTAAGCTCTCTTGGTTGCCTAAAGAACCTTCTAAAGAGTTATGTTTCATGTTTAAAAGTAACTCATTATTGGGCAAATAAAAATTTATGCTTTCAACTCCAAATGATTTATAATAATAAAAATAGTCTTTTAAGTGTTCATATAATTGCTCTTTATACAACTCTTTTTGGGTATTAGATAATACTTTTTTATAAAGAGTGTCTACGGTTTCATTATAAAGTAAGTTATTGAAAAATACTATCTCTGCAATTTGTTTATTGCTAGATAATGACTCTTTATATAGGTAATTTAATTTTTGAAGTGTTTTAGTATGTTCTTGGGAAATAAGTCTATTTTTGTAGTAGTTCATTGCTATTAAAGCAATACTTGCTACAAAAATACTAACAAAGAGATACCTAAAAATTAGGTTTTTTTTTAGCATCAAGTTTTACTTTAATACTTCTATTATTTTATTTTCCAGTGCTTGTAAAGAGTCAAAAGGTTTCATCACATAGTGAGTTGCACCCTCTTTATGAGCTTTAAGAACTTTATCTAGCGTTGAATATGCTGTCATCATAATTACTTTTTGTTCAGCCTTTAGTTGCATCACTTGCTCTAAAACATCTAGCCCATTCATTTGTGGCATCATTATATCTAGAAGAATCAAGTCGCACGGATCTTTTTTCAAACTATCAATAGCATGAATAGGATTTGAAAAAGTACTTACATTGTATTTACCCGATTTAGTTAAAAAACGGCTCAGCATATTTAAAATCTCTGTTTCGTCGTCTACTATTACTATTTTTTTTGTATTCATTTCTTTCTCCTATTTCGAGTCAAACAGCTCTTTGGCTGCTTTTTTCATCATGGCTTCATTTTTTTCTTCTAATATTTTATCTAAATAGTAAAAGACCTGTTCGCTTCCCTCTTCTACTTTAATTATTTTATCTTCAATAAGCTGTTTAGAACAAGCAACTGAGTTACCTGAACACTCTTTTGCTAATTCATTGGCTTCATGATGCACAACATGGTGATATTTGTCTAAATGTTTATACGATGGAACAAAGCTAAACTCTTGTTTTCCAAGTCCTGTATCGTACCATTTACCTAATCGGCAATTGTGGTGATCTACTGGTTTAAAGTTATGTTCTCCTCCAAAAATCAGTTGATACAAGTTATTTTTGTAAATCACGTGGTCAAGTTTGGCAAGATTAATAAAAATTTTACTTGAAATGCTTTCAACTTCATAAACAGACCTATTTGAATTTCGTTGGAAGTTATTCATAAGTTTATTTAACACTTCAACTCGGTTTTTTGTCTCATTTACTACTTGTGCTACTATGTCTGAACTTTGTTTAATTCGTTGTGTTTCTAGATGAATAGAATCAACCACATCTTTAATCTGTTTTGCAGCATCTGCACTTCGTGTTGCAAGATTTCGCACCTCTTGAGCAACAACTGCAAACCCTTTTCCAGCTTCTCCTGCAGTTGCAGCTTCTACGGCTGCATTTAAGCTTAAAATATTTGTTTGAAATGCAATATTTTGAATAATAGTAATAACTTCAGAAATATCTTTCCCTTTTGCTACTAAAGAGTTTACAACTTCATTTTCAATTTCAATTTGTTGGTGTAAGTTGCCTGTGTCGCTTACTATTTCTTGAGTAAGACTAAGCCCTTCGGTTGAACCAGTTGCTGTCTCTTTTGACTCTTTCATCATGGATTGCAACTCTTCAAGAAGTGATAAATAGGTGTTTTGTGTATTTGTAAGTGAATTGGTCATATTGGTATTGTGTTTTTCTAAAAGTCCGCCCTCTTTATTGTCATGAATGGAGGTTTTTTTCAACGATGCAATCTTGTAAGATTTGTATTTTTTAACATCCACATTGGCTTCACAATCGTCCATAATAAGTTTTCCACTATTTTCTAGAACAGCCTCTAAAACAATAGAATAGTCTTGAATATTGTGTTTAGCTAAGGTATTAACAAAAACTACTTGATCTTGTGCATCAAAAACAACTATTCCCTCTTCTTGTGAATGAGCAGCTATTTCTTGGAACAACATAGTTTCTTCTTTTAAAAGTTCTATATTTTCTTTGGGATTTTTTTCAATTTCTTTCTCTAAATCAGAGATAACTCTGTTTTTTTCTTCGATTTCTTTTTGCAAAGATGCCACTTTATTCTGTAAGACACCAATTTCTTGTTGAAACTTCTTTTTGTTGAAAAACATCATTTACCTCATTATATTTTTTACTTTACACCATAAGCCGATATAGTAGCTAAAAAATTATAAATGAATCATAAATCTGGCTTAATGTGTCTAGAACATGTCACAGCACTTGAAAATGCAAATTGAAAATTGTATCCTCCTAACTCTCCGGTAACATCCAAGTTTTCACCTATAAAATAGATATTATCCATTAGTTTGCTTTGCATAGAAAAAGACTCTATTTCATTGGTGCAAATACCCCCTTTTGTCACTTCAGCTTTGGTATAACCAAAATTACCAGCAGGTGAAAAAATATAATTTTTAAGTGTTTTTAACGCTTCTGTCTCTTCTACTTTAAGTTTACTAATGGGCTTATCTTCAAGGTTTATTGAGTTTAAAAACTCCAAAACAAAGCGTTTAGGCAAAGGTAACGCTCCAGAAATAAGTTTATTTGATTTTAAAAAGGGTTCTATTCTTTTATTGGGCAAGAAATCAACAGCAACTACCCCTTTTTGCCAATACAAAGAAGCATTTAAAATAGCAGGTCCTGAACACCCTTTATGAGCAAACAACATACTGGCTTCACAGCTTTTGTTCTCAACATTAATATTAACATCTAAAGATACACCACTTAAGTTTTTAAACCAAAACTGCTCTTTTTGAACAGTAAAACCTACCAATGCAGGGTTAGGTGTTTTAACAGTATGTCCAAACTTTTTAGCAATATCAAAAGCAATACTGCTAGCTCCTAATGAAGTATAAGAGAGTCCACCCGTTGCAACAACCACTTTTTTAGCCTCTATTGTTTGCTTGGTAGTTTTTATTTTAAAGTGTTTTTCAAACTCTACATCTAAAACTTTCGTATTTAAAAAAAAATAGCAATGTTTGGTTAAGCGTGTAAACATTTCAATTACATCACTTGAGCTGTTACAAAAATAAGTTCCTTTAATAATTTTTTCATGAATTTTTGGATTAACTCCATTTTGCTGCAAAAACTCCAACAACTTATTGTTGTCAAAACTCTCTAACACAGTTTTTATAAACTCTTTTTCCCCTAAATAGTTTTCAAAGCTTAAATACTTGTTGGTAATATTGCACTTTCCACCACCACTTATTTTAATTTTTGCACCTATTGTTTCATTGGCATCAATAAGACAAACAGCTTGGTTTTTAAGATGCGATGCCAACATTAATCCACTAGCACCCGCACCAATAATTGCTACATCATAAATCATTTTTACTCTTTTTAAACCTAATGATAAACTGGTTTACTCCATTATTATGAGTATATTTAAGTTCACACTCATTTACATTTAAAATAGCATGAACAATATAAAGCCCCAAACCAAAACTCTCTTTGTGATTTTTAGGGTTATTATGCGTGAAAAAAGGTTCAAAATAAGCTTCAAGCTCATATTGTAAAGGCTCACCCAAATTTTCAAAAACAATTGTGCCATTTTGAGTTTTAACAGTGGCCTTGCCATCTAAAGAGTATTTAATAGCATTATCAATTAAATTTTTAACCGCAATACTGAAAAGCTTAAAATTAACATTTAACTTAAGGTTTTCAAACTCTTTATTAATAACTTCCTCATCAAGAAGCAAAATATCTACTGCATTATCAATAATATCATTTAAAAAATAGTAACTGCGTTCAAGTTGTTTACTTGACGCCATCACCTCTTCTATGGAGCTAAACTCATTAATCAAGTTTTCCAAACGATCAAATACATTTTTCATTTTTTCACTATTTTCTAAAGTGTTAGGGAGTTGAACTAAAAACTTTCCTTTAGTAATAGGAGTTTTAAGTTCGTGCATAATATTTCGGATAAATACATTTCTGGACTCTTTAATTTTTTTAAGTTTCAAAGCCGATTTTTTGAACTCTTTTGCCAATAAAGAGACCTCATCATTTTTATTGTTATTACAACACTCAAAATCGAAATTCTCATCGCCTAAGGTCATAACCTTTTCTTTTAAAACTTTTAATGGCAACAGTTTTTTTAAAGTTATAAAATAGAGTAAAAAAACCATAACAAGCAAACTTCCAAAAATAAGCATTAAATAGAGTTGTGTAGAACTGGAAGATGTTTCATTATCTTTAAGTAAAAAAGTTGTCCCTTTTCGTTTTATGTAAATATAGTTGTTTTCATTTAAACCTAAAACTCTAAAAATATCATTATGCTTAGGATGAATGCGTTCAAACAGTACTTTAGTATTGGGATTATACGTAATACCATTGATGTGTTTTGTTTGTAAAAAAAGTTCGTAATTACTCTCTTTTAAGTTCTCCAAAAACTCTTGTGTAAACCCAAAGCGTTCTTGTCTAGAAATCATTTTTACAATAGGCATGTATTTATCTACATATTTCTCTTCATTGACTTTATAATTGTGTGTGATTAAAATAATAAAACTCGATATAACTAAAATAACGCCAAGTATAAAACTCACTGTCAACGTAAAAAATATAGACTCTCTTTTCATTGTATAAACTTATATCCCATTCCTCGAATGGTCAGAAGATATTGAGGGTTTTTAGGATTCTCTTCTATTTTTTGGCGAATTCTATTAATAATTACCGCTAAAGAGCCAATATTGTCATAATCACTGTTTAACAAATCAGAATTATCAAAAATGTCATCGCGGCTTACTACAAAGCCCTCTCTTTTTAATAAAAGCAATAATACTTCGTATTCTGCAGCGGTAAGTTTAATGTACTCTTTATTTTTCAGAATTTCTTTTTTCTCTTCATCAAATGTAAAATCTTTTTGCATGGTTTCTTGGCTTATTAAGGTGTGCTTATTTACCCGTCTTAAAATTGTTTTAATTCTAACTTCAAGTTCTCGTGGGTCATAAGGTTTGGGCAAATAGTCATCTGCTCCTAGTTGTAAAGCAGTTACTTTATCAGTAATATCACTTCGTGCGGAACTTATTATTATAGGAATATCATGCTCTTTTAAAATGGCTTTGCATACATCTAATCCATCCATTCCAGGAAGTGTTAAATCTAAAATTACTAAATCATAATCGTGAAGCCGTAAACTCGAAAGAGCCAAAAAAGGCTCTTCAAAGTTGGTCACTTCCATATTAAATTGTTTTAAATATTGGGTTAAGACAACCGCTAATTCAGCGTCATCTTCGACCATTGCAATTTTTATCAAAATTACACCCTTCTTTTATTCTTTCTTCTTTTAAATCCATCAACACTCGTAACTGTGATTTTTGTTTCGCAGTTAACACAGCGTAAACTTTTTCAATGGCTTGAGCTTTAAGTTTAATTTTATTCTCTTGTGCATTTTTCATATGCTCAATATATTTATTTTTATCAAACTTATCTTCACTAAATGAACTGTACATTGACTCTTGTTTGGTCATTAACTCTTTCATAAAAGTTTGAATAGTTTCTTGTTGTTCATCGGTTAAATTAAGTTGTCGCACCATAGACATAACACCATAACCACCTTTGTGATTTCCATACCCTTTGTGATTTCCATACCCTTTGTTGTTAGAATATCCTTGATTATATTCACACGCCATTGGTTTAGATTTCATCCCTTTACCTTGTCCTTGCATTTGAGCACTCATTGTTGTTGCTAAAATTGCACTTAATGCTAGTGCTGAAAACAGTTTTGTTGTAAGTTTCATAGTATCTCCTTGAATTGTGATAATGAAAGTATAAACTAAGTATATAAACGAAATGTAAATACTATCTTAACCAAACCTAAATAAGCTTCATATTATGTAAATGATATAATGTTTTTAAAAATAATAAATAAGGGGAGGGGGAACTGTATGAATTTTTATACCATAGATTCAATCAAGCACCCTTATTTTAAAGAAGCATGGCACCTTTACGAAAGTGCCTTTCCTAAAAACGAAAAACGCACTCTTTATGAACAAGAACAGACTTTGCAAAAAAAAGAGTACTCATTTTTAGCCCTTTATGAACAAAAAAGCTTCATAGGCATTTTAGGGTTTTGGAACATTCAAGAGTATATCTTTATTGAACACTTTGCCATTAACCCCAATCTTAGAGGTCAAAACTACGGTTCAAAAATCTTAACAGACTTTTTACACCCTTTAGAAAATATCTTTCTAGAAATAGAACCACCTTTGTGTTTAACTACCCAAAGACGCTTAAATTTTTACGAAAATCTAGGCTTTATACAAAACAATATTAAGCACTTTCAAGTTCCTTTTCGCAAAAATGGCTCTTTGCTTCCTCTTACTCTTTTATCGTTCCAAACCCCAATATTGCCAAACGATTATGAACGATTATATTTTGCCATGAAGAAAAGTTTGCCTATTTTTTAATATTTTATTATACAAGTTTCTATTTATTTTACTGTTTTCTATTCATCATTTTTTATTTAATTACACTTTCCACTTGCTTGATTGTTTTCTCTACAATTTCATTAAAACTAATACTTAAATTTCTATTATCTTTATTAAAAAAATCATCATCGAATTTACAATAGTGTATATCTGTGGTTTCACCATCGTCATAAGAGTATTTTTCAAAATATTTTGATTTGTTTAATTTATTTACTATAGTTTTATTCTCAGAATAAATTTCTAACACTAATGGTATTTTTAAACTATTCCATAACTCATAATCTACACCAAACCAAATTATATAATCGCCTTTAATCTTAAAAAATTTATTTATTTCAAAGCCATAAGATTCCTCTAGATTGTCAATTTTTACCTTATTTTGCTCTGCTATATAATCAGTAATAACAACATTTTTATGTTCTTTCCAAAAATAATTAGTATCTAATATTGGATATAGATTTCTATAGTTACCAATATTATAAATCATGTAATTATCATTTTTTAATAACTTAGATACGCTTTTTATATTAGAAGAATTATATGCAGGTTTCATTGTATTTATAAGCAAAATTTCTGCTTTTTCAATTAATTTTTCTTCTATTTCTTTTGTTAAGAATTTAGAGTCACTAAATATTGTTCCTAAATATACTTTAATATTTTCAGAATCATTACCATATTCAATTTCCCATCTATTATTTAATCTTGATTTAAAACCTTTTCTATCTTTTGTTCTACCAATATAAACTAAAATTTCATTTCCATACAAAGGATGAGAGCCATAAATTTGGTAAAGTCCAATACTTGTATTTTTAACTTCATAGCGTCTATTATTTATTTTTCCATTCGTTATATCTAATATATCAAACGGTCCTTCCCATAGTATTTTGATTTCTTCTTTTTTCATTTCTTTCTCTCTATCATAATAGGTTTGCTATAAATATTTCAAGCCTATAATGCTCAAAATATTTATCATAATATTTTTATTTAATGTCTGCATAAATTATAAACTTGAGATAACTTTACTTATTGTTCTACTCCAAATCATCTCTTTATTTTTAAACCTCTTCTATCCCTGTAATATCAACATGGAATTTACACTTACCTAATTCGATATTTTTATTAATCTCTGTTCCAAATATAATATCAGCATCATTATTAGCTATATCACTTAATTGCATCATCACTTCATTAATCTCAAATATATTTTGCTTTTTATTAATTGAAAATTTTACCAAAATTCCTTTTGCTTGAGAGAAATAATCTTTAAACCTATTTAATAACTCAATATTCATATTACCTATAGCTACTACATCACTATTAAATCCGATAATATAGCCCTTATGTTCATTTATTGTTTTTCTGTCTGCATTGTTTATCTCTATGTTGTTCATTTTTTCCCTTCTTTACAAGTGAGTATACTTCAAAATTTACAAATAATAACAGATTTTTTAATCTACTATTTCCTCAAATACCTAAGCGTGGAAGCAATAATATCGTCGTCATCTTTACTAGGGCTTTTTATGCTCTCTTTGGTTTCATCTTCTTTCATAAACGTAATATTCATTTCATAGCTCGTAACCATTTTTATTTTTTTCTCTAACGCTAAAATTTTAATTAAAATAAGCTCTAAAAACTGCTTGGTTACAATATCTGGTTTCCCAAATCGGTCTTCCATCTCTTCTTCAATTTCATATAGGGTTTCTTTACTTTGTGCTTTACTTAACCGTCTGTATAACTCAAGCCGCACTCTGTCTTCTGCTATGTATTCATTGCTAATATACGCACTAATGGCGAGTTTAATATCCACTGCCTTACTAATGGCTTTTTCATCACCACTTAGACTTGCCAACGCGTCTTCGAGCATTTTTAGATATAAACCATATCCAATTTGCTTAATATGCCCACTTTGTGCTTCTCCAATAATATTTCCCCCACCTCGTATTTCTAAATCTTGGTGGGCTAACGCTGTTCCACTTCCTAAATACGAATTAGACTCCAGTGCCACTAACCTCTTAATAGCATCTGGTGTAATGGCTTTTTTATCCTTGACCACAAAGTAACAAAACCCCTCTTTATTGCTTCGCCCTACTCTCCCCCTAAGTTGGTGTAAATCAGCAATTCCAAATCTGTCTGCGCCATCAATAATAATGGTATTGGCTTTAGGCAAATGAAGCCCCGATTCCACAATAGACGTTGCTAGTAAAATATCAAACTTACCTTCACCAAAATCATCAATTATTTTTTCCGCAAGTACAGGTTTTATTTGTGAGTGAATAATCTCTATTTTAATATTAGGCAAAATTTCCAGCAAATCCGCTTTCTTAGCCTCAATGGAAGCAATATTATTATGCACATAAAAAAGCTGACCGCCTCGCCTTTTTTCTCTTAAAATCACCTCTTTAATCAGTTGAACGCTGTACTCTTTAACAAAACTTCGTACTCCCAAACGCTCACTTGGAGGCGTTAAGAGTGAACTCATACCTTTTAGTTTACTCAACGCTAAATTTAACGTTCTAGGAATTGGCGTAGCACTCATAGAGAAAATATGCACATCTTCTCGTAAGTTTTTAAGCTTCTCTTTTTGCTTCACCCCAAATTTATGCTCTTCATCAATAATAACCAATGCTAAATTTTGAGTTTTAATCTCTAAAAGTGAGTGCGTTCCAATAACCAAATCGTATGTACCATTTTCTAAGCCATTTTTAATAAGGTTTTTCTCTTTTGCACTTGTTTTGCCATCAAGTTTTGCCATTTTAAGCCCAAACCCTTCAAAACGTTTTTGCATACTGTGAAAATGTTGCGTAGTCAATAATGTTGTAGGACAAACAAATAACGACTGATAGCCCTCTAAAAAGACTGCCAACATAGCATTCATAGCCACTTCTGTTTTTCCAAAACCCACATCACCACTCAACAATCTGTCCATTACTCGACCACCACTTAAGTCATTAAATATTTCATTAATACTTCGTTTTTGGTCTTTCGTATACTCAAACCCTGCGCTCATGGCAAAATCAAGCAGCGTTTTTTTATCGGTATTAACAACAATTCCATTCACCAACTCCCTAGCAGCTGCTAGTTTTATAATATCATTGGCAATGGCAAAGAGTCTGTCTTTAACTTTGGCTTTGAGTTTAGCAAAACTTCCTTTGCCCAGTTGGTCAAGCATGGCATAACTGGAACCATCGGCTACGTATCTGTCAATAATATCAATATTTTCAACAGGAATAAAAAGTTTGTCATCATTGGCATACAACAGTCGTACAAAATCTCGTTTAGCACCCATTACAGTTACGGGCTCAATTCCTTTAAACTGCCCAATTCCATACTCTTCATGCACCACATAATCGCCCACTTTAAGCTCGTCAAGCACCAATTTAACTCGTTTTTTTCGTCTTTTTTTATAGGCTTTATTTAAAGAAACAATAACTTCATCGTCACTGGTAAGATTAATCATATAATCTTCAAATACATACTTGATTTTTTTGTCGTCCAACTCCAAATCATGTGCTTTTAATTTAGCTTCAGTTGAACTAATGACCGTAAATTTTTTACCTGCATGAAAGCTGAAAAACTCTTTAATATTTGCAGGTGCAACGGGCACATATTTTTGCGTTTTAGAAATTTTAGGAAGCGTTAAAAACTTATCTTTGTCCAATCGTTTGGCTTCAAAAATATAGGCTTCTTCTATTTCATCCAACGCTTCATACGTAATATATGAAGTTAATCGTTGGGGCAAATACTCCCCTAATTCATCTAAATACCAAAACCCTAAAGAGTGTATGTCTTGAATAAATGCATCGGTTTGAACACTTTGAATCTCTTCATTAATCTTTTCAAAATTCTCTTGATTTAACGCCAAAAAAGCAGGCGTAATTTTAAAAGAATCCAGCTCTTCTTTATTAGACTTTTGGTCTTCAATATTAAACTCACGAATACTTTCCACTTCATTATCAAACAAAGAAATACGATACCCCGTTTGACACCCTAGTGGACAAATATCTAAAATATCCCCACGAATAGAGATTTCCCCTTCGCTCGTAACAATATCCACAAAATAGTAACCCCAATTATAAAGTTTAGATTTAAACTCCTCTAAGTTAAGTGTTTGTGCAAAGCTAATCTCAAAGCTATCAAAGCATTGCTCTTTTGGCATGGCAAAACTAATGGTACGAATGGGTGCTACTAAAATTTTATTCTGTTTTTTATACGAATAATAGTCATTAAGCGTTTTAGTAATAAGTTGTAACTCTTCAGTAAAAGAGAGTAAATCATCGCCAAAATTAGCACGAAAATCACTTAAAACAAAAGGTACTAACCCATTAAAACGCAACACATCATTGGCTTCTTGAGCTTGTTTGTCATCGTTTACAATTAAAAGTTGGCAATCATTCTTTTGGGCAAAAAAACTAAAAAGATTCTGCATCAGTTAGCTTCTTCAAAGTCATTGGTTTTTTTGTCAAACTTATACCCTTGAAAAGGCAAATCACCCAGTTGAAAAATAAGCTTACACGAGTCAAAAGAAGTTTTAGAAAGCCCCACCTTCACCACTTCTAAAATATACGCTTTAGTAGAAAAAGTAGTGGTAGTTGTTGTAGCTGTATAAACAAGTTCTTCACCCTCAACAAGATTAAATCCCTCTTTCTTCAAATGTTTTTCAAAGACAATTTTATCCTGAAGCCCTTGAATATCAATAATTAACAGTACGTCCAAAATTTTATTCCTTAGATTATTTTTAGTTTTAGTTTTAGTTGAAAAGTCATTCCTTTAAAGGAAATATTATAAATTATTTTTCTTTATTCATAATAATCTTGTCAATGTTATTCTTTTGAATTTTTATTATTTTAACATATTTATGATTTTATGAGTTTATTTTTACATTCAAAAATTCAAAAAAAAAATAAAATCAATGAAAAATAATGTAATTCTATTTATGGTTAAGGACAATAAATAAAAAAAGCCCCACAATTAATGGGGCTTTTTACTCATTTTTTATTATTTTGCTATTTTGTAAATAATTAACTCAAAGCTTTTAGTTCAGCTAAAACTTTAGTCAACTTATCTTCAGCAGCTGCTAATCCGGCTCTGTTCTCTTCTAAAACATTAGCCGGAGCATTGGCTACAAATCTTTCATTGCTAAGCATTCCGCTTAGTTTGGCTATCTCTTTTTCTAGCTTTTCTTGTTGTTTTGAGAGTTTATTAATAATTGGTGTCATATCTATTTCACCCGTTGGTAAATAAACTTCTAAATTATCACTTACATCTGTAATTGAGTTTTCTACTTTGGCATCTACAAACTCAATATTTTCAACTTTTCCTAATCTTTCTATAAAAGGTTTTGCTATTGTTGTATCAATTGTTTTATTTAGTTTAATATAGGCTTTTGCAATTTTACTGTTACCCATATCTATAATTACTTTTGCTCGTCTAAGCGCAACAATTGCTTCTTCAATAATGGCAAAGTCAGCTTCTATTTTTGCATCTTTTTTGATATTTTTAGGGAAATTCATAATCATTAATGACTCACCCTCTTCTAGTGTTGTACCACTTAGTTTGTGATATAAAAAGTCTGCAATAAAAGGCATAAAAGGACTTACCATTTTAAGTGTCTCTTTAAAAATAGCACCTAGTTCTACAACTGACTCTTTGCTGGCTTTTGCATACTCAATTCCCCAGTCACAAAACTCATTCCACACAAATTTGTATAAAATGCTTGCTGATTCGTTGAATTTGTAGGTTTCTAGCGTTGTTCTTACTTCTTCAACGGCTGTGCTTAGTCTGCTTTGCATATAAATACCAAGTGGAGTTTTAATTTCAATATCTTTTAAATCAGGGAAAGTTTCTACATTTAACTGTAAAAAGTTGCTTGCATTGTAAAGTTTATTGGTGAAGTTTCTAAACTGCTCTAAGTTTTTTGCTCCTAGTTTTATATCTCGCCCTTGAACACACAAGTATGCTAAGGTAAACCTTATAATATCGGCACTATGCTCTTCAACCATATCAAGTGGGTCAATAACATTGCCTTTACTTTTAGACATTTTAGCACCATGTTCATCTCTCACAAGGGCGTGCATATAAATATCTTCAAATGGCAACACTTTTTTAAAGTGCTCACCCATCATCATCATTCGTGCAACCCAAAAGAACATAATGTCAAAACCAGTAATTAGCAAAGAGTTGGGATAAAAATCTGCTTCATCGCTTTCATTGTAAAGCTCTTTGAGTTTTCCATTATTTCCCCAACCCAATGGTGACATTGCCCAAAGAGCCGATGAAAACCAAGTATCTAAAACATCTGGGTCTTGTGTGAGTTTTTTGCTTTGACATTTTGGACACCCATCTGGTTCATCTAGCTTATCTGCCCATTGATGACTACATTCGTCACAAGTAAACACAGGAATTCTATGCCCCCACCAAAGTTGTCTTGAAATACACCACGGTCTTAGTTCATCCATCCACGCAGTATATGAGTTTATCCAGTGTGCTGGGTGAAACAGTGTTCCATTGTGTTCCCCGTTTGCCGCTCTTTGTTTTGTGGTCTCTTTGGTTTTTCGAATAGACTCTTGAGCCATTCGTGAGCTTAAAAACCACTGTTGAGAAATAAAAGGTTCAACAATGTTTTTACATCGGTAACAGTGTCCTACTTGGTGAATATGCTCTTCTATTTTTGTAATATACCCTGCATTTTCTAAAGCTTTTACAATAACAGGTCTGGCAATTAGCCGCTCTAATCCTTCAAATTCTCCACAATAGTCGTTTAAAATACCTTTTTCATCAAACACTTTTATAAACTCTAAATCGTGTCTTTTTCCTACTTCGTAGTCATTTTGGTCATGAGCAGGTGTTACTTTTACAACACCTGTTCCTACGCTCATATCTACATGAGAGTCTGTAATTACTTTGATTTTTCTGTCAGTTAGTGGAAGTAACACTTCTTTTCCTACAATTGCTTTGTAGCGTTCATCATCAGGGTGAACCATAATAGCAGTATCCCCAAAATAGGTTTCTGGTCGCGTAGTTGCCACTTCAAGTTCACCTGAACCATCTGCAAACTTGTAAATCATATGGTAAAATTTACCTTTAACCTCTTCGTGTTCTACTTCAATATCACTCAACGCTCCATCGTGTGTACACCAGTTAACCATGTAGTTATTTTGAGTAATATGCCCTTCGTTAAATAAAGAGATAAATGCTTCTTTAACCGCTTCTTTAAGTCCTTCATCCATTGTAAAACGTTCACGTTTCCAAGCTGGAGTAACGCCTAGTTTTCTCATTTGGTGAACAATATTTCCGCCTGAAATCTCTTTTTGTTTCCACGCTCGTTCTAGAAATTTTTCTCGCCCTATTTCTTCTTTAGTCGTTCCTTCTGCTAAGAGTTGCTTTTCAACCACATTTTGTGTAGCAATTCCGGCATGATCTGTTCCTGGTTGCCAAAGCGTTTTAAACCCATCCATTCGTTTATATCGTGTGATAATATCTTGTAGGGTAAAAGTTAAGGCGTGACCTATGTGTAAACTTCCCGTTACATTGGGAGGTGGCATCATAATTGAGAATGTTTTTGGCTTTCCATTGCCTTTAGTTTCTTGAATAGCTTTGTTGCCCTCTATTTCAAAATAACCTCTATCTTCCCAAATCTTATAATAGTTATCTTCTACTTCCGATGGTTCGTATTTTTCGCTCATTTGTAATCCTATTTGCATAAATATGCGCGAGTATAGCGAAAAATAGATTATGATTTAATTTTAAGAATCTTTAATTTTCTGGTGTACCTTTAATAAGCCCAGCTTCTTTTAAAAATTGTGAGTGAATGAAATCCAGTTTTTTAATACGGTCATATTTGGCATAACTTAAATACAAAATATCTTTTGCCCTTGTAACTGCTACATAAAAAAGGCGTCTTTCTTCTTCTATGCTTCCACCTTTGCTCATAAGTTTTCTATTTGGAAACCGTCCATCCATTAAATCAATAACATAGACCTCTTTAAACTCTAAGCCTTTAGAAGCGTGAACACTTAGCAAGTTTACGCCATCGCCTTGGCTCATTTCACTTCCACCTAAAATCATAGCATTTATAAATTTACCCAACTCTTTGTAATTTTGTGCCAAAGATTTAAGCAGTTGCATTTTTCTATCAATTTTTAAAGCCGCACTAAATTTCACACTTTCATTGATACTGCCATCTTTTTGAGTGGCTCTTTTTGTACTTAAACCCTCTTTTAAAAGTTTAAATATTTGTGAGTTTGCAATATTTTCAATTACAGAGTTAGGGTTTCTTGTGCGTCTTAACTCTTTAATTGTTTTATAAAATTCATAAACAAACTCACCGCCTTCACGGCTAAGTTTCGGGTGTTTTAATACTGGGTTTCCTAAAAATTTCTCTTCAAAACCACACTGTGCAAACTTTGACACACTTCCTAATTCAATAAAATCATCAAACAGACCTAACTGAATATTTTTTACTTTATTTGAAACATAGGGATTATTTATTTTCTCATTGGGTGAAAAAAGTCCTTCAAATAAGTTGCCATCGCCTAATTTTATAAAGGCATCAAAAATATCTTTAGCAATTGCTTTGCCTATTCCTTTTCCATACTCTAAAATATGAATAACTGCCATCATATCGTTGTTGTTAATTAATAAAGTCATAATATCAAGAGTAAATTTTATCTCTAGGGAGTCAAAAAAAGAGTGACCTCCTTTTCTTTTTGCAGGAATACCAAACTCTCTTAAATTGACCTCAATACCATCAGCACTAGAGTTATTTCTATAAATGATGGCAATTTCGTTGTGTGGTGTACTGCTTTGTGAAATTAGTTTTGAGATATGTTCATACTGCTCAAACAACTCATTAAAGCTAAGAAGTTTTGGGCTAAACTCATTATCTTTACGAACAACTTCTAGCCTTTTTTCATAAATTCTTTCATTGTGTTCAATTACTTTAGTAGCAAGTTCTAAAATAAGCCGAGTTGAGCGGTAGTTTTTCTTTAGTGTAAAAACATTTGCATTTGGGTATCTTGTTGAAAAGGTTGAAATAATTCCAATATCTGAGCCATTAAAGGCATAAATACTTTGGTCATAATCACCCACACAAAAAAGAGATTTAGGCTTAAATCCTTCAAGCAATCGCCCTTGTAAAGAGTTGGTATCTTGATACTCATCTACTAAAATCTCTTTATAGTTAAAATCATTTGTGCTTAAAGCTTCTAGCATAATGGTAAGTAAATCATCAAAATTGGCATAGCCATACTTCTTTTTTAACTCATTAAACTCTTCAACCACATCTTCATAAATAGGCGTATATAACTCATGCGATGCATTTTTAGAGACAATCCAATCTCCAAACGTTTCATTGTGCGTGGAGTTTAAAAAAAGTGAATAAAGCTCATATAAGTAGCCACCATCGTACGGATTGGCTTGTTCGTCACGGTTGTAAAATACCCGTTTTTCATAAACAGATTTAAAGAGCGTTTTTAATTCATTGGGTTGTTTTAAAGTAATATTTGTTTGAAGTTGTTTGAGCAATTTATATGAAACACTGTGAAATGTTCCTGCACTAATGGCTTTGGCAATATCTTTTCCAAAAAACTTTGCCACTCTTGCTACCATTTCAGCAGCTGCTTTATTGGTAAAGGTTAAAAGTAAAATCTCTTCTGGTTTAACTCCATTATTAATTAAGTGAGCAATTCGCCCTACAATAGTAGAAGTCTTTCCAGTACCAGCACTAGCAATTATTAAATTGTATCCGCTTTGGCAAGTTGCTGCTTGAAGTTGTTGGTCGTTTAAATTAGATAAAGGCATAAATAGGAGTAATTGTTTTATAAGGTATTTTCATTTTGCAATGGTAGCAAAAACTTCATTTAAAGCTGGTTTATTTTGTTTTAAAAATATATAAAAAATCATTTAGGTAATACAAAGAGTAATATTAATATAATACTTAAAAGGAGTAAACAATGCACACAATCACACTAAAAGCTGATGATAATTTTTTTAAAACGCTCAATGAAATGGTAACTAAACTTGGAACTTCAAGAAGCAACTTAATTCGTAATGCAGTTATTAACTACAAAGAAACGATTGATAAGGAGCAACTAAAAGCACAAATAAAAAAAGCCTCTTTAAAAGTAAGAAATGAGTCAATAAAAATAGCAAATGAGTTTGAATCTACAATTAGCGATGGACTAAAAAATGTTTAAAAAAGGCGAAATATATTTAGCAAGACTTAATCCAAAAAAAGGAAATGAAGTCGGAAAACTTCGTCCTGTGCTTATATATCAAACCAATATGTTAAATGAAATAGAACATCCAACTACTACAATTTTGCCTTTAAGCACTCATCTTATTGATGAAAGTTATCCTTTGCGTTTTAGAATACAAAAAAGAGATAAACTTGAAATTTCAAGTGAAATATTGTGTGATCAAATTAGAACAATAGATAACCAAAGAATTATAGATGAAAAACTGACTTCTCTTACAAAAGAAGAGATGGAAGAGTTAAATAGCCAAGTAAAAATTGTATTAGGATTGGCGTAATATTATTAAATATACGCCAATTTTAACACTTGCATTAAATTACAAAATGTTTAGTGGTTTGGTATAAACCCTTTTATTAAAATTCCTAAATATTTAATGCTCCATGCTATTAAAGCTATTATTAAAAGCAACGCACTGTGGTTAATCCAAAAGGTATAATCTGCTTCAAAATTTAAAGCTAATCCTGCCCATAGTCTAACTAACACAATAAATTGAATAAAAATAAACATAGCAATTGCAACTTTATCTGCGTGTGGAGTTTGTCCTGAGTGTCCTAAAACAACTCTTGTTCCAAAACCTATTAGTACAGTTAAAAAGTATCCTAAGGCTAATGTATGAAGTGAAGTTCTTTCAAATATAATTCCCCAATTAAAAATAGCACTTAAAGACTCTACACTTGAAATGAGAAAGCCAAAAGGAATCCAATAAAGTGAAATGAACAGAACCCACATAATAGCAGTTGTCTTAAACAGAGGCAATTTCCATTTGTAAAGCTCATATGTAAAAAATAAAAACAAAGGAATATCTGCTAGAATATAGAGTTTAGGCTCACCAATTGTTACAACTATTAGTTTTAAAAACAGAAGCCCATACACTTTTTCCATTAAATATTTTGATTTGTTAATATTATACCCAGCTACTTTCAAGGAAGTAAAAAATGGAATCATTCTTTGTGAAATAGCAAAAATAATAATAAACAAAAAGAGATAAAATCCTGAATGAATTGAGAACTGTTGTAAAAATAGTGTTTGTTCAAAACCAAAGAGTGAAACTAAGAAAATTGCGTTGGCAACAATTCCTGTTCCAAAACCTATTAAAACCCATTTTGTATCATATTTGTCTTTTACTATTGAGTTTTTATAAATAGCAAACAGAGTTTTAAAACTTAATATTTGTCCTACAAAAACAAGAATTAAACCCAAAATATAAAGTGATGATGAGCATAAAAGTGCAATTAAAAATATATATGAACCAAAAAAATAGAAAAGAAATTGTTTCATATAGACTTTTGGTTCAATATTTGCTTGAATTAAAAAGCGTGGGAAAACCACAAATAAAAATCCTAAAAAGAATTGTATAAACAGTATAAAAACAAAAGCGTAAGCGTGGAATGTCATAAAAGTTGTATTTAAATCAATTTTATTGGAATATGATAGTAGTAACAAAATCATAAATGCAATAAATAGAACTATTCCATTGGCAAAAAAAGGTTGGTGGGGTTGGGCTGAAAATTTTTCATACCAGTTTTTTAACATAGTTTCTCCTAATAAAAAAGGGCTACCAATTGCTTGGTAGCCCTTAAGCAATAGCGTTATTATACAGCTATTTAGTCAAAATCTCTTGATTATTGACAAGTTCCACAACAAGAAGTTGAAGTAGC
>JBAYYP010000031.1:0-23575 GCA_041672955.1 Arcobacteraceae bacterium | reverse complement strand
ACGGTTATTGATTTAGCTCATGATTTAGGGTACGAAGTAGGACGAAGACGAATCACACGAGAAGAGATTTATATTGCCGATGAAGCATTTTTTACTGGAACTGCCGTAGAAGTTACGCCAATTAGAGAAGTTGATTGTAGAGTAATAGGAGCTGGTCAAAGAGGACCTGTTACTGAAAAACTGCAAACAGCGTACTTTGACGCTGTATCTGGTAAAAATGAAAAGTATGTAAAATACTTAACTTACGTAAACTAAGGAAAAAAATAATGCCTATTGATAATGACTATTTTAAAAATAGACAAAAACAAAACAGTGGAGGAAACAGTGGTGGTGGTAATGGTGGTGGAAACTTCCAGCCTCCTTTTGAAACTCCTGAATTTTTAAAAAACTTAGGGAAAAAAGCAGGTCTACTTTATGCAGTGGTTGTTATTGTTGCTGTTATGTTTATTGCAAAACCCTTTGTAATTATTGAATCTGGTCAAGTGGGAATTAAAGTTACTGCTGGTAAATATGAAGCCGAACCATTAAGACCAGGATTTCATTTATACATTCCAATTATTCAAAAAGTTATTGTAGTTGACACAAAAGTACGACTGCTTAACTATAGAACCGTTGAAGAGATGAGTGGATTTGACAGTGGTATTAAACTTAACCCTGCAATTAATATTTTAGATGCCAGAGGGTTGCCTGTTTCAATTGAATTAACTGTTCAATATAGACTAACAGCTGATGGTGCTCCTAATACTATTGCTAACTGGGGTTTAAGCTGGGAAGATAAAATTATTAACCCACTTACAAGAGATATTGTACGAAATGTAGTAGGACGATACAACGCTGAAGAGTTACCAACAAAACGAAATGAAATTGCTACACTTATGGAAGAGGGAATGAGAACTCAAATAGAGAGTCTTCCTGATACTCCTGTGCAACTTTTATCAGTTCAATTAAGAGAGATTGTTTTACCTGTTAAAATTAAAGAGCAAATTGAGAGAGTTCAAATAGCTAACCAAGAAGCAGAACGAGTACGATACGAAGTACAACGAGCTAAACAAGAAGCTGAAAAACGAGCTGCTCAAGCAACCGGTGAAGCACAAGCAAAAAGAATTGATGCTCAAGGTAAAGCAGATGCTGTAACTATTGAAGCTCAAGCTCAAGCTAAAGCGAATAAAATTATTGCAGAATCTTTAACTGAAAGATTATTACAAATGCAACAAATTGAAGTACAGGGAAGATTTAATGACGCACTTAGAGAAAACAAAGATGCTAAAATTTTCTTAACACCTGGTGGTTCAACACCAAATATTTGGGTTGATACTAAAAGTAAAACACGAGATACTGTTTTAAACCAATAATAAAAAGAGGTAGAATTCTACCTCCTTTGGTTTTTAACCCATAAATAAAATTATGAAATGATTAGAAAAATATTAATTTTACTTATTTTTCTTATGTTGGGCTTCTTAACTTACATGCTATTCTTAAAAAAAGAAGAGTCTGTTAATTTAGAAGAGATTAAAAAAGAAACAACTCTCTTAGAAGAGTTGAAAAAAGAACAAGCTCCTCCTAAAAAAAGAGTTGAAGAAAATGAGAACAAAAAAATCACCAAGCAAGAGCCTCCTAAAATAGATTTAACCTATTATAATTTATCTCTTGAAAAAGACTATAAACAAGAGTACCATCAAACCCATAAGAAAAAATTTAAACACGATATTCCTCCTTTAACTAAAATAATTATTGAACCATTAAATAATATTGATTTCAATGTAACACCAGAATTAAATTATAATAAACTGACAAAAGAGCTCACCATTGATGGCGTTCAAATCCAATTAGAAAAAAAATTTTAAGGACACCCATGACAAAAATAGATTGGCAAAAAACAGAAGGCTTAGTACCTGTAATTACGCAAGATGCCACTACAAATGAAGTGCTAATGCTAGCTTACATGAACGAAGAAGCACTAAGATTAACACTCCAAACAAAAATAGCCCACTACTTTAGCCGAAGTAAACAACGCATTTGGAAAAAAGGTGAAAGCTCAGGACATTTACAACACGTTAAAAATATTATGGTTGATTGCGATAATGACACTATTTTATTAAAAGTCGAACAAATTGGAGTGGCGTGTCATACAGGAAGAAAAAGTTGTTTTTTTACAGACTTAGAATCCAGCCAAACACTTCACGAAGTTGAAGTGGATACCAGCTCGGCTTACGGAATAATTGATACTTTGTATCATACTATTTGCGAAAAAAAGAGTGACGATCCCGCTACTTCATACACAGCAAAACTGTTAAACCAAAATCAAAACTCTATGCTTAAAAAAATTGTTGAAGAAGCAGGTGAACTAACTTTTGCCGTTAAAGATGACAACACAGAAGAAATCATCTACGAAACAGCCGACTTAGTTTACCACTGCTTAGTTGCACTTGCGAGTAAAAACATAAGCCCCGATAGAGTCAAACAAGAGTTAGCAAGACGCTTTGGTATTAGTGGGATTGAAGAGAAAAATTCGAGACCAAAAGAGTAGAATTTAAAATTTTTATAAAACAAAACTATTCAAAAGTATTTATATAACAAGGCATATACATGCTAGAATTGTACTAAAACTGATACTCAAGTACCATTTTTGTATGATATGAGCCTTCAGTTAGTAGGTCATAGTTTTTTGCATATGAGTATTGTAGCATTGCACTTAGATTTTTTGTTAAGTGACCTTTTAAATGAAAAAAGCTCTCCGAAGTGCTAATAGACTTAGGGGTTAGCCCATTGTCTTTGCCTATATCATAGTGAATATGTGCAACGGCTACAACCACAGGAACATCATATATATGAGTGCTTTTAATCACCGCTACTTTTTGTGAAAGAGTATCGGCAATTGTGGCATGGGAGGTATTAAGTCCTACAAGCCATGTGGGTTGATTTGAAAAAGGACTCAACAATGTGCCTCTATAAATGCTGTTTTTATTGGTTGGCGTTAAAGAAACATTGTAAATAAGTTGAAATGTTCCTTCTTGATATTTTATTTGCGCTTGGTAATGTTGAGCTTCTAGTTTTTTACCTTCTTGAGTATTTTCAATAGCATGTTCAACCTGCTTTTTGCCAACGCTGGTTTGGTAAATCATACCTGCTTTAAAATAAATACTTTTAAAATTGTATCCCACTGTTAAGTTAGAAGTATTAAAAAAATTGTCGACATACAGATTTTCATAAGAGATAGTGCTATTTTTTGTTTTATACGAACTTAAAAAATGTATTGCCCCATTTGTAGATAAATCTTCATTAATAATATGTTTTGATAATTTTGCATACCCAGAAGTGTTGTAGCCCAAACCATACCCCAAAAATCCATATTTGTGGTTAATTGGAATATTGTTTGACATGGTTGAAGAGCTTATTTTATGAAAATATAGCGTTTTAAAATTAACATTTTCATTATCATAATAATAGCTCACCCCCTCATACGCATTTTGTGTAACTCGGAAATTGCTGTTTACCAAAGGAGTGTTATACGTTTGTCGTCCTAATGTTATTGCATGTTTATCAAACTCTTTTGTAAGGCTAAGTTCTCCTAAATATATAAACTCATCTTGATTATTATTGTAAAAAGACTTTTCATTTTTCAAACTATTTTCATTTTTAGAGTGCAGTCTTCCTACGCTATACAGTAAAGTCTTAAGCGTGTAACTCTCCCATAATGCTTGAACTCCAAACATTCCACCTACAATATAGTCATTGTATTCCAATTTGTTTTTGTTGTGTACTGCTTGACCCAGTTTTGTATATTTTTTTGTAGCATCTTCATAACGAAGTTGTAGTTTTCCTGCAGGTTTGAGTGTAATCTCTTGGGCTTCTAAAAGTAAGCCTTTTGATAAGAGCAAAAGAACAATAGCACTTAAACTGATTTTCATAAATTTTTTAAAATTTTCAAATCCTAAATTTTTCAGGTTTTTAATTAAAGGGTTAAAGTCCGTTTCCCCACATATGCATTTTTTTAGCTGTAAAACAATGATATGTTTCAAACAAATCATCAATATTGTTCATAGCAAGAAACTGGGCTTTATCAAGCAGTTCTTTTATCTCATCTTCGTTGCATTTAGATTTTTCTTCTACAATAATAATATTTCCTGAGTTTTCTAAGGCTCTGTACATAAGTTGTAAAACTTTGTCTTTGTTGGAACACTCTTTTAAAACATTACTTAAAATAATATATTCATATTCCCTTGCAACGCCATTGAGTTTAATCTCTTTTTCTTCTTTAAACTCAATGACTTTTACTTTTCCATTAAACTCTAATGCCACACTTTCAATAGCTTCATCTAAAAAAGAAGTTTGGTTATTGATGTGTAAAATAGCAATATTTTCAGAAGGTGAAAATAGCTCTTTAAAAAGAGTTAACGCTTTTTGCATCTTATAATCCCAATTTCTTCATTTTCTTTTCGCTTAAAAAAAGCTCTTTATTACTCATTACGCCAATATCATTTTTTAACATATCCTTGGCAATTTTTTGAGCCGCTTTTAATGAATGCATTTTATATGTTCCACATTGGTGAAGGTTAAGTTCTGGAATATCTTCTTGGCTTTTAACAGCAAGTACATCTTTCATAGCTGCTTTCCATGCACGAGCCACTTTTTTTTCACTAGGACTTCCTAGTAAACTCATATAAAAACCTGTTCGGCAACCCATTGGGGAAACATCTATTATTTCAACATCTTTAGCATTTAAATGGTCACGAATAAATCCTGCAAACAAATGTTCTAAGGTGTGAATCCCTTTTGAGCTCATTTTCTCTTTATTCGGTGCATAAAACCGTAGGTCAAATACCGTAATAACATCACCTGATGGTGATTTCATAGTTTTAGCAACTCGTACAGCTGGGGCTGGCATAATAGTATGGTCAACTCGAAATGAATCTAATAATGGCATAATTGTTCCTTCTTTTCTTTTCTAAAGGTGATTTTATCTTAAACATAATAAATTAACGATTATTTAACTCTTTAATGGAAGTGACTTTTAAATAGCATATTAAAAAGGTTGTGTTTGCTATAATTGTTTTTATTTAATATTAAAATAGAAGGGAAATCGTGATGTATGCTAAGTTTAATATATTTTCTTTGAGAAATAGATATATTCCTGCTTTAATAATCATTGCCATTTTTACCCTATTTGCATATATTAATTTAAAAGAGATTATGGACTCAATTAGAAACGATGGTGAGTTAATTAACCAAAGTGGTCGCCAAAGAATGTTTTCTCAAAATATTGTTTTACTCTCTAAAAAATACCTAGATACTCAAAATAGTGAATATAAAAATCAAATTGAAACTAGTGCTTTGAGTATGAAAAAGTCTCACGCATTGTTACTGCAACAACTCCATTCACAAAGACTAAAGGACCTTTATTTTAAAAACAATCTTGATGGTGAGGTAAATAGTTTTTTAAATATTATTGATAAATTTCTTGAAACACAAGACAGTAAAATATTGGATGAAATGCTAGAAAAAGCTATTTTAATGTTAGAAAAACTAGACCTTGTTGTTTTTGAATATGAATATATTTATAAGCATAAACTTGAAAAACTTGAAGCTAAAGAGGACTTTCTTTTTATACTCACGTTACTAGTTTTAGTTCTTGAAGCTATTGTGATTTTCTACCCTGCTAGTAAAAAGATAAAAATAAATCAAGAACAGTTTCAAAATGCGTTAACTTACAAGACTAAAGAGTTGCAAAAATCAATCGATATTATCAGTAACTATATTATCTATTCAAGAACCGATGACAAAGGTCTTATTACTTATGCAAGTGAAGAATTTAGCCGCATTTCTGGATTTGCAGTAGATGAACTTATAGGAAAATCCCACAATATTGTGCGTCATGAAAATATGCCTAAAAATTACTTTGAAGAGATTTTAAAAACTATAAAAGCAGGCGACTCATGGCGAGGAGAAATTCAAAACAAAACTAAACAAGGCACTTCTTATTGGGTAGATGCATATATTTCACCCGAATATGATATGCAAGGAAATTTTATAGGTTATGTGGCAATTAGACACAATATTACGTATAGAAAAGAAGTTGAAGAACTTAATAAAAATTTACAAAAACGCGTTTCACAAGAGCTTGAAAAAAATAGACTAAAAGACAATCAACTCAATGAACAAGCAAAAATTATAGAAATGAACGAAATGTTGGTCAATATAGCTCATCAGTGGAGACAGCCTTTAAGCTTTATTTCAACAGCAGCAAGTGGTTTAAAAGTTCAAAAAGAGATGGATATTTTGGAAGATGAGTTCTACTATAAAACATTGGATCAAATTACAAATACCACACAAGAACTTTCAAAAACTATTGATACGCTAAGTGGGTTAATGAAGAAAAACAGAATGTTCTCTGATTTTTTTATTCATCAACTTGTTAATGATACGGTTGAAGTAATGCTTCCTTCCCTTAAAGAATTTCATATTGAAATTGTTAAAGATTTTGAAAAAAAACCCATTGAAATCCAATCTATTGCTTCTTTACTTTCACAAGTTATTCTTAATATTTTAAACAATTCAAAAGAGGCATTTTTTGAAAATAAAATTAGAAACCCTTTAATTACTTTATCTATTAAAAAGCTTCCTCAAGGCGTTCAATTTTTTATTGAAGACAATGCCGGGGGAATTAAAGAAGAACATATTCAGAAAATTTTCGACCCTTATTTTACCACAAAACACCAAAGTCAAGGTAAAGGTATGGGCTTACATTATTGTTACAATACTGTTACACAAGACTTACATGGGAAAATCTATGCACAAAACACACAAGAAGGCGTGAAATTTTTTATTGAGTTACCTTTTCATATTTTAGAAAAATCAAGAACTATTTAAGAACTTATTTCATTTTTTTGTTTGCTAAGCGATTCATACGCAATTAAAATCTTTTTTCTCTCAATTCCCCAACGATAACCGCTAGTAGCTCCACTTTTAGCAATAACTCTGTGGCAAGGAATTAAATAACCAATATGATTTCTGCCTATTGCACTAGCAACTGCACGAACTGCTTTGGGTTTATCTAAATAATTAGCAATATCAGAATAGGTAGCCACAATGCCATTGGGTAAATTTAAAAGCGCTTTCCAAACATTCACTTGCAAGTTTGTGCCTTTTACTAAAAGCGTGTATTTTTCATTTTTAATAAAAATATTTTCTAAATACAGATGCGCTGCGTTTTCATCGAAAAGCAAATTGGCATTTTCCCAAAGTTCTTTAAATCGATTAAAGATTTCTTCTTTATTATTATCAATAAATCCCAAATAGCAAACCCCTTTAGGAGTAAAGCCAATCAAGGCTTCTCCAAAAGGCGTAAATCCAAATCCATAGGTGATTTGTACGTCTTTGCCTTTTTCTTTCCACTCTTTAGGCGTTACCCCAATGAGCGTAACAAAAAGTTCATGTAACCTACTGCTACTGGACAACCCTATTTCTAAACTGCTGTCCAAAATAGATTTTGACTCTTTAATATGCTCTTTGGCATAATTAAGAGTAACACTGTGTAAAAATTGCCTAGGAGTTACTCCCACATACTCTTTAAAAACTCGTATAAAATGGAATTTGCTCATCCCAATATTTTCAGCAATTTCATCTAAAGAGGGGTTCTCTTTAAAGTTTTCATCAATATATTTAATCGCTTTTTCTATTTGCTTATAGTGATTATGTAATTGAGCAGAGGTTTCCATTTTAAACCTTTCTATTTTAATATGTTGACTGTGTATAAACCACAAACTCTTTTGCCAATAGTTCTAACTCTTTAGAAATTGTCTCTTGCAGTTTAGTATCTTCTATATTATCCAATACATCACAAATTTTATTTGCAATAATTTCAAACTCTTTCTCTTTCATTCCTCGTGCTGTTAATGCAGGGCTTCCAATTCGTATACCACTTGTTACAAATGGGCTTCTTGTCTCACCTGGAACGGTATTTTTATTGACTGTAATTCCAGCGTTTCCTAGTGCGGCATCTGCATCTTTTCCTGAAAAAGGTTTATTTAAAAAAGATACTAATACTAAATGGTTATCTGTTCCATTACTTACAAGCTCATATCCTCTTTTCATTAAAACATCACCCAGCACTTTTGCATTGGCTTTTACTTGTTTAGCATACGTTTTCCACGATGGGTCTAATACTTCTTTAAAAGCAACTGCTTTTGCTGCAATGACATGTACTAGTGGTCCCCCTTGAGTTCCAGGGAAAATTGCTGAGTTTACTTTTTTAGCAATCTCTTCATCATTGGTCATAATCATTCCCCCTCTTGGGCCTCTTAGGGTTTTATGTGTAGTTGTTGTTACTACATCAGCATAAGGAAAAGGACTCATATGTTCATTAGCAGCTACAAGACCTGCTACATGCGCTATATCTGCAAATAAAATTGCTCCTACAGCATCGGCTATTTCTTTGAACTTTTTAAAATCTATCTCTCTGGCGTATGCGCTAGCTCCACAGATAATAATTTTAGGTTTACACTCTTTTGCAATTTCTAAGACTTTATCATAGTTTATTCTACCATCTAGTTCTACTCCATAATAAGAAGCTTCATAGTTTTTACCAGAAAAGCTTGGCTTACTTCCATGAGTTAAATGTCCACCATGAGATAAATCCATTCCTAGGATTTTATCACCTGCTTCTAAAAGTGCTGCATAAACTGCTCCATTGGCTTGGCTTCCAGAGTGAGGTTGAACATTGGCATATTTACACCCAAAGATTTCACACGCTCTGTCAATGGCCAGTTGTTCAACAGCATCGGCTTGTTCACAACCCCCGTAGTATCTTTTATACGGATAACCTTCTGCATATTTATTGGTTAAAACAGATCCCATTGCTTGCATTACAGCTGGGCTTGTGAAGTTTTCACTGGCAATCATCTCTAGATGATTGGTTTGTCGTACTAACTCTTTTTCTATTATATTGAAGACTTCGTTATCGGCTTCTTTTAGGGATTTTGGGGATATAAAACTCATTGGGGCTCTCCTATATTTTTTATAACTATAACCTCTTTAAAAAGATTAAACAATCTGAAAATTGCTATTTGTATTAAATTTTCAATTACTACTCTTTATAATAAGTAATTTTTTCACCGTTTTCATTATAAATAGGATATTTCTTCTCATTTTTCTTCATTTTTTCAATAATGGCTTCTTCTAAATTAATATCATATGCCATACAAATTCTAAGTAAATATACCGCAACATCGGCAACTTCTTCTTTTAAATGCACTTGTTTTGATTCTTCTAAATTAAGAGTTTGTTCAAACGTTAACCACTGAAAAATTTCAACAAGTTCTGCGGTTTCTACGCTTAATGCCATGGCTAGATTTTTAGGATTGTGATGTTTATCCCAGTCTCGTTCTTTAGAAAATTTTTTTATAAGAGTTTGGATTTTTTCCATATTCATTGTGGTTACCTTTGTTCGTTAAGTTTGCTAAACTCTTTTTTAAGGGCATCAATATTTTCACACCCAACAGATACTCGTAATAAATCAACGGGTAAGCGGTGTTGCTTTAAAAATTCTTTCCCTTTTACTGAAACAATCATATCGTAGTGTGCTAAATAGACATACGGCATTAAGAGGGTAAACTCTGTTCCTAAACTAGGACCTTTGGCAAAATTAAGCGTATCATATACGTTTTGAAAAGGTAAATTAAACTCTAAAGAGATAACTCCTCCATAGGCATTTTCATCTTTCATAAGTTCTTTATAGTATTTTGACGTTTCATTTAATGTAGGCGCATGGATTTTTTTAATGTAAGGTTGTTGTTCTAAATATTGTATAAGTTCTTTGGTATTTAAATTTATTTTTTCAATGCGCTCTTTATACCCTTTAATTTCATACGCTAAGCGTTGAATATCTTTTATATAGGGTTTATCGCAATGTTTAAAAAACTCTTCTTTTATAAAGCTTATGGTTGAATTTTCATTTAAAATCATAGCTCCCATTAAAACATCGGCATTGCCACACGCAAATTTGGTCAAAGACTCTACAAAAATATCGGCATAGGGCTTTAGCTCTAAATTATAAGGGGTTGAAAGAGTTGAGTCAATGACCAAAGGAATATGATATGTATTGCACAACGCTTTTAAGCCTTTTAAATCAACCGTTTGAACCAAAGGATTGGTGGGAACTTCAGTAATAATAGCAGAGACTCTTAAGCCATTTGTTTGTAAATACTGTTTAAGAGCATTTAAATCCGTAATATCATAAAAAATCTTTGAGTCTTTAAAATGGTGTTGCACAATATTCATGGTGTCTAAGTAAAGCCATCCAAATTGCACTAAAACCGTACGACTGTTGCATGCTTGAATCGCTTTTAACCCTTTTAGTACGCCATAAATGGCATTCATTCCAGAAGGTGCTAAACAGATATTTTCAATGGGTTGTTCGTACGCATTGGCTAAAGTAGTAACCACCGTATTATATGAAGTGGCTTCATTTTCTACTTCTTCTTCGTGTCGAATGGAAATCAGTTTATGTTCAAGCAGATACTCTTGCGCAAATCGAGAGGAAAGATTACACCCCACGTGCTGAATAAAAGTTAACACTTTTTGCAGTTGCGTGGTATTATTTAGCACTAAAATCACTCCAAAAGGTTCATCTATAGGAAAAGGATTATGAATAAAATATCTTTCACTCACAATTTTTACTGCTTTTTTGGAGCTTAACAGTACCACTTCATAGCAATTAGGAACTTGATATTTTTGCTTTAAAAACTCTGCCATTAGCTTTAAATAGGGGTGTAAAATAAATCGGGGGTAACCACTTTTTATTTTTTCTTCTATAGCGTTGGTTTGCTCTTCATAATCAATCACATCTTGTAGCGTTGGCATAGAAACCGACACCGCATGAACATTGTTTTGAGGCAATGTTTCTCCACAGGGGATTGGATTAAAAAGAGTTTCGTTCATTAGTTTGTTGCTTGAATAATATCTTCTATTAGCTCATCGGCATTTTCTAAACCAATAGAAAACCGAACGGTACTGTCACTTATTCCAATGGCTTTTAACTCCTCTTTTGAAAAACTTGCATGAGAAATTTTTGCAGGAATTTCTACTCTGGAATCAGGGCTTCCAAATGAGCATTTTTCCCCAAATATTTTGGTGTTTGCTATAAACTTTTCAGCCATTTTTTCACTTATAAACTCAACCGTAAACACAGCAGGAATATATTTCATTTGCTCTTTGGCTAAAGCATATTGAGGATGACTAGCAAGTGCAGGGAAATTAACCGATTTTATAAAAGGCTGTTTTTCTAAAAAGGCAATAATTTCTAACGCCGATTTCAAATGCGCTTCCATTCTAATTTTTAGCGTAGGTAAACCTAAACCAATTAAAAAAACATCCATAGGGTTTTGACTTCGTCCGTGAGCGTTGGCGTAGTAGTGCAACTCAGCAGCTAATTTCTCAGTTTTAGCCACAATAGCACCAGCTACCACACTTCCATGACCACTTATATATTTTGTGGTTGAAAAAAGAGAAAAATCTGCACCCAAATCTAAAGGTTTTTGAGAGATAAATGTTGCCAAAGAGTTATCCACAGCAAAAAGTGCCTTGTGTTGTTTACATAATTGTGAAACCGCTTTTAAATCAATAATTTTAAGCCCAGGATTTGTAGGCGATTCGCATAATACTAAATCTATTGGATTACTCTTTAAAATATTTTCTAGCGTTTGATGTTCTAAAAAATCAGCAAAATGAATGGTAATATTGTATTTATCTTTAAATATTTTCAATAATCGAAATGTTCCGCCATAACAATCGGCTTCCACTAAAATATGAGAATTGGCTTTTAAAACGGTTTCAAACAAAAGTGCAAGGCTAGCAATTCCTGTGTGGGTGCAAACACAACCTGCTGCATTTTCTGCGTGGGTGAAAAAGTTTTCTAATACTTCTCTTGTAGGATTATCACTTCGGGTGTAGTCATAAATTTTTTCATTGGTCTGCTTTTTTAAATCAAATGTTCCCGTATTATAAATGGGAAAATGAGAAGCGGCATAAGGGTCTTTGAGTTTAGAGAATTCTTGAAGATGCGCTAAAGAGGTTTCGATATTTTTGTACATATAATTCCTAAAAAGTTTTAGGAATTATATCGTACAAGGAATTAGTTTTTGGTTTATAGTCTAAAGTTTGTAGTAAGCTATTGACTCTTCACCATCAACTATTTAATCGCAACCACATCCACCACTTTTATGGTCATGATTGTGTTGTTTAGGAGCAGCTGCTGTTGAACAAGCACTTACCCCTGGAGCAGTTGTGGGTTGGATTTGTGCATTACTTGCACCTCCTTTTGCATTCACCGCATCAATTTGTTCAATAATGCTTTGAGCTGCAATCATATATCTTTTTGCTGAAACACTTTCAGGACTGTGGAAAACAATAGGTTTACCTTCATCTCCACCTAGTCTAATAGCTGGTTCAATAGGGATATTGGCTAATACTCGCGTGTCATATGTTTTAGCTAACTCTTCACACGTACCTTTTCCAAAAATATCTGATTCTGTTGAACAACTAGGACAGATAAATCCACTCATGTTTTCAATAATCCCCGCGATTGGAATATGAAGTTTCTGGAACATGTCTAAGCTTCTTCTTGAATCGTCTAAGGCTACGTGCTGAGGAGTCGTAACATTAATTCCTGCAGTTACAGGTACACTTTGAGCTAATGTCAATTGTGCATCTCCTGTTCCTGGAGGCATATCGATAAACAAAATATCTAACTCTTCCCATAAAATATCTCTTAAAAGTTGTTCGATGGCTTTCATAATCATAGCCCCTCGCCAAATAAGAGCTTGACCTTCTTCCATAAGTGAACCCATAGACATAACATCTACTCCGTACGCTTTAAATGGTTTGGCTTTATTTCCTACAACTTCTACCTCAAGTCCTTGTAAACCCATCATTCGAGGAATATTTGGTCCGTAAATATCCGCATCTAAAATACCTACTCTTTTGCCTTGCATAGCAGCAGCTACTGCTAAGTTAACGGTAGTTGTAGATTTCCCCACTCCACCTTTTCCTGAACTTACCATTACAAAGTTTTTAATTTGTGGTGCTACATTTTTACCACTCATTGAGTTACTTTGTTGTTTTGCTGTTTCAGGTTTTTTAAGGTTTACTGCAATATTTACAAGCCCTAAAGGAGCTAAAGCAGTTCTTATATTTGTTTTAAGTTTTTCTTCAACTTCTGCTGCACTTGAGGTGATTTCTAAACTAACTGAACAACTCTCAGCGTTAATTACTTCAACATCTTTTACAAATCCAAAATCCATAATTGATTTTTCAAACCCTGGATATAAAACCGACTGAAGAGCGTTTTTAATCTCAGAAACTGTTGCCATATTTCTTCCTTTTTATTAATTTTTTGTATTATAAGTTAAATAGGATAATTTTTGTCTTAATTTAAAGAGTTAAGTTAAAAACTTTTGAAAAAGGTAAATTTTTGTTTACCTTCTTCTTTTTTATTTTAAATTCTCTTGTAAAAGCAAAGCATTTAAACTTACTTATTCCCCATAGTAACCGGGTGAGCTTCTACTATTTGTTGTGTAATTTTATAGGCACAAAATTTTGGTCCGCACATAGAACAAAATTCGGCTTCTTTAAAAACATCTTGAGGCAAAGTTTCATCGTGATACTCTTTTGCTCTTTCTGGATCTAAACACAGTTCAAATTGTCTGTTCCAGTCAAAAGAGTATCTGGCATCTGACATTTCGTCATCTCGTACACGGGCGTCTTTTCTTCCTCGCGCAATATCAGCACTGTGAGCTGCAATTTTATACGCAATAATTCCCTCACGAACATCTTTTGCATTAGGTAATCCTAAATGCTCTTTTGGAGTTACATAACATAACATTGAAGCCCCGTGCCACCCACCAACAGCAGCACCAATTGCTGAACTGATATGGTCATAACCAGCTGCAATATCAGTAGTTAATGGTCCTAAAATATAAAAAGGCGCTTCATGACAATACTCACGCTCTATTTTCATATTTCGTTCAACTTGATTTAAAGGCACGTGTCCTGGTCCTTCAATCATAACTTGAACATCTTTTTCCCATGCTTTTAAGGTTAATTCCCCTAAAACTTTTAACTCACTTAATTGCGCTTCATCGGAAGCATCCGCTAAACATCCTGGTCGTAAACTGTCCCCTAGTGAAAGGGCAACGTCATATTTTCTACAAATATCTAAAATATCATCGTACGCTTCATAAAAGGGATTTTCTTTATGGTAGTGCATCATCCAAGAAGCCATTAAAGAACCCCCTCTTGAAACAATTCCCATTTTTCGTTTTGCAACATGTGGCATAAATCGTAGTAAAAACCCTGCGTGAATGGTAAAGTAACTTACCCCTTGTTGTGCTTGTTTCTCTAGCGTTTTAAGCATAGCTTCAATGGTTAGATTATTAATATCATTTCCGCAATCGTGGATAATTTGATAAATAGGCACCGTTCCAACAGGAACACTTGAGTGTGCAATTACCGCTTCTCGAATAGAATCTAGGTCACCACCTGTGCTTAAATCCATAATAGTATCTGCTCCATATTTTAAGCACACATCTACTTTTTCAATTTCACCATCTATATCACTTGCTAAGGAAGAAGACCCAATATTAGCATTAATTTTACAACTTGATGCAATCCCTATTGCCATAGGAATTAAATTTCTGTGGTTAATATTTGCAGGAATAATTAATCTTCCTCTTGCAATTTCACTTCGCACTAACTCAACATCGAGTTTTTCTACTTTTGCGACATACTCCATATCAGGGGTAATTATGCCTTTTTTAGCATAATACATTTGAGTTCTTACTTCATCATTTTTATGATTATCCAGCCAATTTCTCATATATAGTCCTAATTAATTTTTGAAAAATTATACCGAATTAAAATTAGAAACCCTTAAGTCTTAAAACTTAATCCCATTTATTAGCTTTATAACTCACCTTTTGTATAATTTCAACATAAAATAAAAGAATTAACTTTTTTTAAGAGTAAGAATTAAGGCTTTTTCCATTAGAATGTGTAACTTTTTTACACAAAGGAGTATATTTGAGTGATATTTCGTTAGTGCTGCTGTGTGCAGGCAGTTCTTCACGTTTTGGACTAAAACCTAAAAAACAGTGGTTAAGAACAAAACAGTCTCCTTTGTGGCTATTCGTAACAAAAAAAATTTCCTCGTATTATTCTTTTGCTCAAATTATAGTAGTTTCAACACAAAATGAACTCTCTTACATGCAAAATTTTGATGATAAAATTACCTATATTGCAGGTGGTAACACACGCCAACAATCAATGAAAAATGCACTTGAAAAAGTAACCACTTCATATGTAATGATAAGTGATGTTGCAAGAAGTTGTGTTCCTAAAGAAATTATTGAAAATTTAATTGCTCAAAAACAAAATGCCGATTGTATTGTGCCTTATTTAAATGTAAGCGACACAGTAATTTATGAAAACCAAACCATTGAACGTGATGCTGTTAAACTTATTCAAACGCCTCAACTTTCAAAAACCCAAATCCTTAAAAAAGCTTTGGTTTCAACCATTGAATACACAGATGACAGTTCGGCAATTAAAGCCATGGGTGGAACGGTTGCATATATAAAAGGAAGTTCTAAATCAAAAAAACTCACCTTTGAAAGTGATTTAGAAAATATTTCTTGTTTAGAAGCTCCTGCAAATGACTATTTTACAGGAACTGGTTTTGACATTCACCCTTTTGAAGAGGGAAAACCTATGGTTTTAGGCGGTGTTAAAATTGATGCACCTTATGGATTTAAAGCCCACAGCGATGGCGATGTCTTAATTCATTCTCTTATAGATGCTCTTCTAGGAGCTTGTGGTGCAGGTGATATTGGTGAATTTTTTCCCGATACTTCACAAGAGTACAAAGACATTGATTCTAAAAAACTTTTAGCTTCTATTGTAGAATTTATTACACAAGTAGGGTATGAAATAGTTAATGTAGACATTACTATAATTGCTCAACAGCCTAAAATAAGCCCTTATAAACTGCTTATTAAAAGTACTTTATCTTCTTTATTGCACCTTGAAAAACAGTTTATTAATGTTAAAGCTACTACTGCTGAAAACTTAGGATTTATTGGAAGAAAAGAGGGTATTGCCGTACAAAGCAGTGCCACCTTAAAATATTATAATTGGAAAACACTATGAATTTATTGATTATTGAAAATGATGTCTATTTGGCACAAAAGGTTGTTTCAAGACTTCTTGATGACGGGCACTCGTGTGTTTATGTTGAAACAGCTGATGCTATTCCTTGCGGTAACAACAATTATGACATTATTTTACTCTCCACATCAATGCCCAATATTAATTGCAATGAACTTATAAAAAAATTTCCTGATTCTATGTTTATTTTACTGGTTTCGTATATTAGCGATGAAACGGTAACGGATCCTATTAAAAGCGGTGCAAAAGATTATATTATTAAACCCTTTATTATGGATGAACTTTTACGAAAAATCTATCACTACAGAGATTGTCGACAGCTTAAACGAGAACTGGCCACCATGAAAGATTATTTGGATTTTATTTTCAGAGATTTAGATATGCCTAAAACCAACCTCTATTTTGAACTTCCTTTACTTATTGAAACCAATTCACAAATGGTTGTGGATAAAATTGCTTTTGATTTCGCCTTAAAACTCAATACTTCTATTAAATTTATCTCCCTATCTAAAGATAATTGGCAAAAAGAGCTACAAAACAATCAAAAAGAGTTGCTTTATTTAACCGACTATCACACTTTGAAAAAAATATCAAAAGATATGGTTAATGCTTTAATTGAAGATAAAAAATGTATTATTTGCTCTCTTGAAAACGAGACAGATTTTCCTTATCACAAAAGTGAATTAAAGAAAAGCGATGCCGTGGTAATTAACGAAAATATTATGACCATAAACGATTATGTCAAACTAATGGTAGTCTCTTTTCAACATAAATATCCCGATACCGAACTTTCTAAAAAACTGGGGATTTCAAGAAAATCTCTTTGGGAAAAACGAAAAAAACTTAATATTGAAAAGAAAAAGTAAGGAACTTATATGCGAAAATTATTTCTAACTCTTTTTTACACAGGTCTTAGCCCAATAGCACCTGGAACAGTAGGAAGTTTACTGGCTTTAATACTAGGACTTGGACTACTGCAATTTATCTCAGAATCAAACTTATTTATGATCTCTATTTTAATTACAGTAATTTCCGTAAAACAAATAAATCTTTACGAAAAAGAAACAGGTACTCATGATGGCAAAGAGATAGTAATAGATGAACTAGCAGGAATGTGGTTAGCTCTTAGTATTTGCAATATAACCAACGAAAATATGCTTCTAATGGCACCCTTAGCCTTTATATATTTCAGACTCTTCGATATTTGGAAACCCTCAATTATAGGAAGGATTGACAAAAATGTAGAAGGTGGTTGGGGTGTTATGGGCGATGATTTAATTGCAGGAATAGCAGCAGGAATAGCAGCTAGCGGAACATATCAAGCTTTGGTTTATTTTTCTATTATTTAAATAGATTTTTAACTTAATTCTTAAATATCTTTATTTTTCAGAATGAAATTTATGTTATCTATTCTCAAAAGTTTTAAGAATCTATCTTTGTATTTTTCTGAAAACTTTTCATAGTCTAGTTTATAAGCTATATCTATGTCACTGAAATTATTCTTATTATCTTTTGCATAGCTAACAAATAAATCTAACAAGATTAATACTTCTTGTTCATACTTCAATTTTAATTCTGTATTTCTATAATACTAGAAATATAGAAGTTTATTTTAAGATATATTATTCTAAAATTCTGGAAATACAAAAATGAGGAGTTAAAATGAGTCCAGAATTATTAGACCATTTATCAAAAGCAGGTTACTTTTTTATATACAATTTTATAGAACTTGCAATTTTATTTTTAGGAGTAAGTTTCCTTGTAGAGATTATTAATCTATTTGTTAATCCTGCAAAAGTTCAAAATATATTATCATCAAATAAAGGTGGATATTTAATTGCATCTGCATTAGCTTCTATTACACCATTTTGTAGTTGTTCAACTATTCCATTGACATTAGGATTATTAAAAGCAAGAGCTTCATTTGGTCCAATCATGACTTTTCTATTTACATCACCGTTACTTAATCCAATTATTATTGCAGTATTTTGGTCTGCATTTGGTTATGAAGTAACTTTAATTTATGGTTTAATCGCATTTTTTGTATCAATATTTGCAGGATATACATTAGAAAGATTTGGTTTTGAAAAATTTATTAAAAAAGAAATTTTTTCAGCAGATGAGGCTGCAACTTCATGTTGTGATTCAACACCAAAACAAAAAACTAAAGAAGAAACTACTTCTTGTTGCTCAATACTAGTTGCTCCAGTAGTTCAAACAAGTTGTTGTGATTCAACACCAAAAGATGAAGTAAAAATTGAAAATTCTTGTTGTTCATCTAAACCAAAAGATGTTTCTAAAAATTCATGTTGTGATTCAGTTCCACAAAAACAAGAAACTAAAAAAGAGAGCAAGTGGAAACAAATTAGTGATAAAACATTAATGAGAAAAACATGGAAACAATTCTTAAGTTTTGCTCCATATATTGCAATAGGTATTGGTATTGGTGCATTCGTACATGGATTTGTTCCAGAAGAATGGTTAACTACATATGCAAGTGCTGAAAATCCATTTGCTGTGCCAATATCTGCCTTAATTGGTGTTCCTTTATACATTAGAGCTGAATCTATGGTTGGACTTGCTCCTGCTTTATTAGACAAAGGTGTAAGTATGGGGTCTATTTTAGCATTAACAGTTGCAGGTGCGGGAGCTAGTTTACCTGAGATGATTATGTTAAAAAAGATTTTTAAATTACCTATTATGATTTTCTTTATACTTGCAGTATTTACAATGGCAATTGGTTGTGGATTCTTAGTAAATCTATATTTTGCATAAGATTAAAAGGAAGTGTAATGGAAATGGTTTTAATTGAATATTTAAAAGAGTATAGTACCCCAATATGTCAAGACAACTTTCTATAAGATGTGTGTTTCATAATACACTTTACTATTTAAAATTGATATAATTTTAACAAAAAATTCTAGGACGAATAATGAATGAAGAAAAATTAGTAAATTGTTTAGCTCAACTTGGGAATATAACAAGAATAAGAATATTTAAGCTTTTAATAAGAGCAGGGAAAGAAGGTTTGAGTGTTGGAAGAATACAAGAACAATTAAATATTCCGGGTTCTACTCTTTCTCATCATTTAACAAAACTAATGCAAATTGATTTAGTTAGTCAAAAAAGAGAAGGAAGAATTCTTCACTGCACAGCAAACTTTGTGTTATTAGAAGATTTAATATATGATTTAAAAGATCAATGTTGTGTTGGTATTGAGAATTAAAAGAGAATATAAAAAACTTATTTATTTCTATTTTTCTATAATAAACGAATTTTTTTATATAAACAATAACTATGCAAAATATAAAAGATAAATTATTTATTAAGGTACAATAAAATCTGTACTAGGATTGGGTACAACTATGACTGTTGGTTATGGTACTTTATATTATTCTTTTGCAATTATGTCTGAAGAGTTTACTAAAGAGTTTTCTTGGAGTCAATCTTTTGTTTTTGGAATTTTATCTTTAGGAATATTATTTGGTGGTCTTTTAGCACCATTAATTGGACGATTACTAGATAAGCATGGGGCAAGAAGTATTATGAGTGTAGGTTCAATACTTAGTGCAATAGGTTTATATAATCTTTCTTTAGTTGATTCAAAACTTGAATATATTATTGCCTTATTATTTTTACAACTTGTTTCCATATTGATATTATATGAATCAGCTTTTATTGCCTTTTCGCAACTTGTAGGGCAAAAGGCTCGTTTACCTATTATTCAAGTTACTTTAATAGCGGGTTTTGCTTCAACTATTTTTTGGCCTTTAATAAGTTATTTATTAACAATTATTTCATGGAGAGAAACTTATCAATTTTTAGCATTACTACATATCTTTATAGCATTACCAATACATTTTTTTGTTTTAAAGAAAAATTTACAAATAGATAATGAACATTTTGATGAGGATAAGTTTGAAGAGATTATTTATTTAAATGGTCTTCATAAAAAAAATACATTTATACTACTTACAATAGCTTTTTGCTTGATTGCTATACCAATAACCACTTTACAAACTCAGTTTTTAAGCCTTTTTAAAAGTTTTGGTATGGAAGCTTCATTAGCAATTACTTTAGGAGCATTAATTGGTCCTTCACAAGTTTTAGTAAGAGTTTTAGAGATTTTATTCTCAAAATATATCACTCCCATACACTCAGCATTATTTTCAACAATGCTTATGTCTTTGGGATTAATAGCTTTACTATTTAGTGGTTATTCTTTTTATATAGCTTTATGTTTTATTTTATTATATGGAGCAGGACAAGGTTTAAGTGATATTGTAAGGGGAACATTACCTTTATATCTTTTCGGTAAAAATGGCTATGGGAAAACAACTGGAAACATCAATTTTTTTAGATTAATTATAACAGCTATGGTTCCTTTTTGTTTTGCTTATATTTTAGAGAATTTTGGAGGAGTTGTATCAACTGTACTTCTTGTAAGTTCTACAGTTATCGCCTTTATTTTAATTTTGTATATAAATATAATTTATAAAACTCATTTAATTCAAAAAAAATAGAGAGAGGAGAAATAATGAAAAAAATTTATTGTAGCCATGCCTGGAGGGTTGGGGTGTTATGGGCGATGATTTAATTGCAGGAATAGCAGCAGGAATTGCAGCTAGCGGAACATATCAAGCGTTGGTTTATTTTTCTATTATTTAAATAGATTTTAACTTAATTCTTTTAATATCTTTTCAATCGTAGTTTTTAATATAGGTAAATTATATCTTATAACATCTTCAATAATATTATCATCTGCACTGTCATAATCATGAGCAATATAATTTCTAACTGCACTTAAACCTTTTAAGTCATTGCTTGAAAATTCTTCAAGTATTTTAAACTCATTGTCATCTTTAAGTTTTGAAAACTGCTCTGCTATTCGTACAATATTCATCCTAATAGCAGGTTTAATACTTTTATTGGAAATTGCTTGCGTTACTTTTATATCTTTATTTTCGAGAATAAAATTTATGTTATCTATTGATTCTAATACTTTATCAAGTTTATTAATAGCACTAGACATATATAATACCATTTAATAACTCTTTATTTGCATCAGGAACAAAATCTATCTTTGTTTTAAATATTTGTTGTAATTCACTTTTAATATCATCAATTCTTAAAAGCTTTGAAAATCCATCTTTGTATTTTTGTGAAAACTTCTCATAGTCAAGTTTATAAGCAATATCTATGTCACTAAAATTATTTTGATTCCCTTTAGCATAGCTACCAAATAAACCTAACAAGATTAATCCTTCTTGTTCATACTTCGGTTTTAGTTCTTTTAATTTTAAAACTATATCATTTTTATTTAACATAACTAAACCTTTCATAAAATTGATATATTTTAACATAACTTGACTTCTAGACCTATTTTCTGATAATAAAATTAGACTTAAAAATATAACTTTACTAAATTAGCTATTACTAAACATTAAGTAGTTGCTGGAGTTGCAGCTAGTGGAACATATCAAGCTTTGGTTTATTTTTCTATTATTTAACATATTTTTTCAATATGTCGAAACTTTTCTATTTCTTCGACATATAAATTTAATATGTCGGATTATATCCCTTTTCTCAATCTATCAAATAATGCCACATTTATGAAGTATTTTCCTCGTCCTATTTTAATACTTTTTAATATTCCAAGAGACTCTATCTCTTTTAAATACTCCAATTAGACTATATGATATAAATAAGAAACAGTATTGAAAGTTAAATCGCAAAAGAGTTTGCCGTTTTATATTAAGATTGTAAAAGAATGGATTGTTTTGTGTAAGTTCAAGGCGAAGTTTAAAATTTATGAGGAGCGTACAATAAGTACACGACGATTAAATTTTAAACTTCAACGCCGAGATTGCGAAAATAAAATTCTTTATTTTACAATCTTAGCGAATTGGGTGAAGATATATTTTGACTCATGCGGTCCTGGACTTCCTTCTGGGTGGTGTTGCACTGAAAAGATAGGTTTATTGCTATATTTAACACCCTCAATAGTATTATCAAACAGATTAATATGAGTAACTTCTGCTATATCTTTAATACTATTTGGAACACTATAATTATGATTTTGTGAAGTTATTTCTACTGTTCTAGTAGTTGAATCAGCAACGGGGTGGTTATCTCCGTGGTGACCAAACTTTAGTTTGTATGTGTCGTGTCCGTGTGCAATTGAGAGCATTTGGTGACCTAGACAAATTCCAAACATTGGGATGTTTTTATCTATTAGTTTCTCTATTTGTTTTTTCTCATTTTTTAAAACCAAAGGGTCACCAGGTCCATTTGATAGAAAAACTCCACCTATTTCTCCTGCTTCAAAACGGGCAATTAAATCATCTGCTTTAAAACTTGATGGCACTACTTCAACTTCTAATCCTGCTGCTACTAATTCATTTAAAATATTTCTTTTTACACCAAAGTCAATTACTACTACTTTCTTATCACTCATAACTGCTTTTTCGTATTCCATTTTAAGGTGGTTCCACGCTCCAGTTTTATGGATATATGCTTCTTTTGTAGATACTTGCTCAATATAATTAATATCTTCAATACGCGGAGCTAAAGCTAATTGTTTTGCTAACTCTTCTTTAGATGAAATTTCAGTTGAGGCTATCATCATCATAGCACCCTCTTCTCTTATTGTTTTTGTTAAAAACCTTGTATCTATATTACAAATACCTAAAACTCCATGCTCTTTTAATAGTGATGCTAAACTATCTTGAGCCCTAAAATTTGAGTATTCGTGATGATAGTTTCTAACTAATACTCCTTTACAGTGAGCTTTGTCGCTCTCCATATCATCTTTATTAACTCCTGTGTTTCCAATTTCAGGCATAGTAAAAGTAATAAATTGTCCTGCATAACTAGGGTCTGTAATAATCTCTTGATATCCAGCTAAAGAAGTATTAAAAACAATCTCACCAACACTAGTTCCTGTTGCACCAAAAGAGTCTGCTTCTAGAAAAGTTCCATTTTCTAAATATATCCATACTTTTTGCATCTTACATCAATCCTTTTCTATTTAATTCTTCTTCATAGAGTCTTTGATAAACCATATCATACTCATCGGTACCTTGTATTAGTTTTCGTTTGTAGTTTTTTATTTTTTTATATACTTCTTCATCGGCTTCTTCAAACCCTTTTATAAAAGTATCTATTGAAGCAAAAATTATATTTTTTACTTGATTGTCAGAAACTGTATAGTGGATAAAATCTTCTTCCCATAAATAGTCTAAAATTTTGTGGGCAATATCTGAAAACCTATCTTCATTATTTAAAATTACACCCGCTTCATTTGCCATTCTTTTTTTTGCCATCCAAAAAAGTTGTCGATAATCAGCGTTGTAAAACT
>JBAYYP010000030.1:0-23800 GCA_041672955.1 Arcobacteraceae bacterium | reverse complement strand
GAGAAAGTGTATGAAAAAATAAGAAATTTAAAATACCGTTATATGGATGGAAATTCGTTATTTCCACAAGAAGTAGATAGTTATCATCCATTTATCATAAGAGAAGCACTCAACAACTGTATAGCTCATCAAGACTATACAATGGGTGGAAAAATAAATGTAGTGGAGTTTGAAGATAGAAAATTGGTATTTTCAAACAAAGGTTCGTTTATTCCAAGGAGTATAGAAAATGTTTTGAAAACAGATGCACCAGAAGAAAAATATAGAAATAAGTTTTTGGCTCAAGCGATGATAAATCTAAATCTAATAGACACAATCGGCAGTGGAATTATGAAAATGTTTATGATCCAAAGTAAAAAATATTTTCCACTTCCTGAATATGAACTAAACGATGAAACAGTAAAAGTAACCATAGAAGGAAAAATACTTGATGCTAATTATGCATTGAAGCTAGCATCAATGCCAGAGCTTACACTCGAAGAGATAGTTTTGCTTGATAAAGTTCAAAAAGGACATAATTTAGATATAAATGAAGCAAAAATATTAAAATCTAAAAATCTTATAGAGGGGAAAAGACCAAATCTACATATATCATCTGATGTGGCAAAACATACAAATCAAGAGGATGAGTATATGAAACTTAGAGGTTTTGATGATGAGTATTATCAAGCGATGATTATTAAGTACTTAGAAAAATTTGAAAAAGCAAAAAAAGTAGATTTTGAGAAATTACTTTTAGACAAACTACCAGACAGTTTAGATGATAAACAAAAGAAAAATAGGATCAAAAATTTATTGCAAAAACTAAGAATTAGCGGTTTCATCGAAACTATTGGGTATGAATGGGTATTGTCTAAGTTAAAAAAAGCTTAGACAGTTTTAGACGGTTTTTAGACGGTTTTTAGACAATTTAAAGATAACTTAAAAGGAAGATGATGAGCAGTTGGATAAGAGAAGCAACCTATGTTGAGAACAAGTTTTTAGAGCAGTTAAAAGCTTTAGGATGGACAACTTTAACAATATTGGACAATGACAACAAGCATCGTACACAAAAAGCTCTTTTTGGAAGAGAGAGTTTTAAAGATGTTATTTTAAAAGATGTGTTGAGCAAATCTTTAAAAAAAATAAATGGAGTTTGGCTTACAAGCGAACAAATAAAAGAAGTTATATCAACTTTGGTAAATATAAATCACTCATCACTCTTTGAAAATAATCTTGCCTCTACTGAATTGCTCATCGAAAATACCTCTGTAGATATAAACCAAACTACAGGTACAAAATCTCCAACTGTAAAATATATTGATTTTGAAGATATGTCAAATAATGAATTTTTAGCAGTTTCACAATTTATGGTTGATGGTGCCGAAACTATTATTCCTGATATTACACTCTTTGTAAATGGTATTCCTTTAGTGGTAATTGAATGTAAAGCTCCAGATATTACTGATCCTGTTGTAGAAGGGGTAAATCAACTTAAAAGATATATGAATACAAGAGGTACACAACAAAGTGAAGGTGCTTCAAAACTTTTTAATACCAATGCTTTTGTAGTAGTAAGTTGTAGAACTGTGGCAAAAAGCGGAACTATAAGCTCAAACTTAGAACACTATTTAAGCTGGAAAGACCCCTATCCAAAAGAATTAAGTGAATTTGGAAACGATGAACAAGATATTTTAGCAGCAGGGATGTTAGATCCTACAAACTTGCTTGAGATTATGAGAGATTTTATAGTAGTCATGGGAAGTGGCCGTAAAAGAGTAAAAATAGTTTGTAGATACCAACAATACAGAGCAGTTAAAAAAACCATAAAAAGAATTCTTGAAGCTAAAAATTTCGAAGAAAGAAATGGAGTAATTTGGCATACGCAAGGAAGTGGAAAATCGCTTACTATGGTATTTTTAGTTAAGTATTCAAGAAGTATAAAAGAGCTGCAAGAGTATAAAATACTTTTTATTGTAGATAGAACGGATTTACAAGAACAACTAGAAGAAACGGCTACACTAATAGGAGAAAAAATACTAATTGCTAGTAATGCAAATGATCTAAAGAAAAAACTTTCAAACGATGTAAGCAATGTTAATATGACTATGATGCAAAAATTTAATGACGGTTCTTTTGAAAAAGCCAATGAAGAGTTTGATACTTCAAAAGTAATTGTTCTTATAGATGAAGCACACCGTACGCAATACTCAAAGTTTGGATCAGCTCTTAGACTAGCTTTGCCTGATGCTGTTAAAATTGCATTTACAGGAACACCCGTTGAAAAAACCATTGGTTCATTTGGTAGCTATATTGATACATATAAAATTCGTGAAGCTGTAGAAGATGGTGCAACGGTACCTATTATATACGAGGGAATGACTTCAAAGGATACGCTAAGCAATAAAAGTGAGTTTGATACTAAATTTGAAGATTTATTTGCAGATTTGAGCGAAGAAGAACAAGAGGCAATAAAAAGAAAATATGGCACAAAAGGAGATATTTTTGAAGCTCCAAAAAGAATAGAAGCTATTGCTAAAAATATGGTAGAACATTATATCAAAAATATTTTACCAAATGGTTATAAAGCACAAGTAGTAAGTTCTTCTAGAAAAGCAGCAATCTTATACAGTAAAGCAATCAACAAAGCTTTAAATGAATATGCCAATACCCTAGAAGAGAATAACCCCAATAAAATACTTATGGGAAAACTATCAGCAACTGTGATTTTTTCTTCACGACATAATGATAAAAAAGATGATTTTCCAAAAGAGTTTACAACAAAAACTCACAAAGATAATTCAATAGCAAGTTTTAAAAAACCTTTATACACTACTTCACCACTAGAAGCTTTGGACGATGAAGATATTTATGATAGTAATAAAACTTCACAACTTGCTTTTTTAGTGGTAAATAGTATGCTTTTAACAGGATTTGATGCCCCTATTGAACAAGTAATGTATCTGGATAAAAAGCTTACCGCTCATAATTTGCTTCAAGCAATAGCAAGAGTAAATAGAACCTATGAAGGAAAAACAAGAGGTTTAATAGTAGATTACTTTGGAGTAGGAGCACACTTAAAAGAAGCCTTAGCAAACTATGCAGATGCTGATGTAGAAGATGTAATGCAAGATTTTAGTAATGAAGTTGATAAATTAGAACTCTCTCACAGAAAAGTTATGCAATTTTTTAGTCAAAATGAAATTGAAGAAATAAACGAAGAGACATTAGAAGATGCAGTTGTACTATTGGCAGATGAAAAATTAAGAGCAGAGTTTAAAATGCATTTTAAAGAGTTCACTAAACTTATTGACTTCATTTTGCCTCATCCAATCAAAAAATACTTTTTAGATGATGTAAAAGTATTAGGACTTATTAGAAATGAGGCTCAAAGACGATATAGAGATCAAGAACTTTTAATAGAAGGAATTGGAGAAAAAGTAAAAAGCCTTATTAATGAATATCTAGTAAGTGAAGGGATTGAAACAAAAGTTAGACCCATATCAATATTTGATGATGAGTTTGAAAATGCTCTAAAAGACAGACCCAATAAAGCAGTAGCTTCTGAAATGGAACACGCTTTAAGATATACCATAAGAATAAATTTGGATAAAGACCCTATTTATTATAAATCACTAGCTGAAAAGCTTGAAAAAATAATGGCTGACCATAGAGGTGAATGGGATAAACTAGTAGAAAATCTTTCAAAGTTTAAAGAAAATTTACAAGGTGGAAGAGAAATTTTAGAGGTATTTTCAAATATTGGTTGTAATGTTTGTATGGCGTATTATGATATGTTTTTGAGTTTTTACGATGTTGAAATTAACGAAAAACAAAAAGATACTATTATTGAGCTTGTTATTAACTCTCTTGGTGTAACAATTCAAGAGACTAAACGAGTTGACTTTTGGGGGAGTACAGGAGAAAATAGTAGAAATAGACTTCAAAATTATCTTGTTGGACTTATAGCTTCTACAAAAGAAGTAACTTTAATTAAAAATATTCCTGCTGTTAAAGAGCAATTTCTTAACTTAACAAAAGAGAATCAAAAAGCATTACAAGGGTTAAAACTTGATAATTAATTATGAATTGATTCGTTCAAATCGTAAAAGTATAGGTATAACCGTTGAGCGAGATGGGCAAGTTATTGTAAATGCTCCATTTGATTTAAAAGAAGAAGAAATAGATAAACAAATACATAAAAGACGAATATGGATTTGGGAAAAGTTAGCTATTAAAAATTCTATCATAGAAAATATCACTCAAAAACAATTTATTTCAGGAGAAAGTTTTAGTTACCTTGGTCGAAGCTATAGGCTTCAAATGGTTGATGATAATTGTGATTTAAAACTCAAAAATGGTTGGTTTATTTTAGGAAAGAAAAAGCAATTAAAAGCAAAAGAGATTTTTAAAGCTTGGTATGGTGAACATTTAAAAACTAAGCTGAATGAACGCTTGCAAATAATGTGTCAAGCTGTAAATATAACAAAGCCTGATTTTAAAATAATGGAATTAGGATTTCGTTGGGGTTCTTGCACAAAAGAAGGACTTTTAAATTTCAATTGGAAAATTGCTATGGCTCCCATTGGAGTAATTGACTATATTATTGTACACGAATTGGTCCATCTAAAAATTCATACGCACAATGAAAAATTTTGGAAAGAAGTATCTAGGATGTTGCCAAACTATTTAGAAAAAAAAGAGTGGCTAAAAAACAATGGTCATCTGCTGGATTTATAAAAATTAAACACGCTCAATTTTCTAACATTATTTTTTTATCATCACCCAAATAATGCTCCGTAATACTCGCCCTAAAATGCTTCATTTCCCACGATACGCCTTGTAGTGCTTGTTCATAAGTATAGCCATGTTTTTGATACTCCCTTACCCTATTTTGAGCGAAGGTCCATCTAAATCCATGAGAACCTTGATATGAAATGTTAAGCTGTAAACAACTATTTTTAATATCATTTAAATATGCTTGATAGTTGATTTTAAAAGTAGTGGTATCATTTTGAGTAAAAAAGTCTTCTAACATTTCATAGGTTTGTAAAGAGACTAACACATCCCCTACTTTTCCACCTTTTTCTTTGGTTTCAATAACACCTACTTCATTTTTTGTAATGGAATCAATTTCTACACCTTTGAGTTGATGTTGTTTAATAAGTGTAACTCCTTCACTTCTTGCACCTCCTTGAAATTGTATAGTTGCAGCGATTTTATGGTTTGGGTTTTCAAGATATTCAATTATAAGTGAAGCATTATTATAAACTCTATTGTGGTAATTATTAGCAACAAGCTTTAAATCTCTGGCTTGATTTAAAATATCTTGTCTTATTTTAAAATCATAAGTTATGGGATTATCATATTTTTGTTTTGAGTAGCGGTTAAGAGCGAGTTCCAATTTGCCAAGGGCTGCTGTGATTTTTTCTAAGTATTGCTTTGAAGGATAATATTCTATTTTATATTCAATGTAAGATTTGATATGGTCTTGTGTGATCAGTTCAGAGTTTTTTAGGTTAAAATGTTCTTTTAAGTAGTTAAAAAAATTGTTCCAAACTGTGCGGTAAGTATCCATTGTATTATATGAAGCAATACATAAATAATGTTCATGTTTAGGATTTACTCTATTGATTTTTTTAGCACCTTCTTTGAAGATGATTTGTGTTAATTGTGCTGTTTGAAAATAGACACTTCCTCTGATGTTCTATCCTTTTAATGAATTTATTTTAAATTTTCCTGTCTCTAATACAGGTATGTGTTGAGTCATTCTGCTTTTTATTTCTCTTTGTAAAGCTTCAAACAAATATCAAAATTTATAGTTTCTTGAAAACTTTAGTAGATTACAAAGGGCTACTTTCCTTACCTCGTTGGGCTTCACTGTTTTTAAAATAGTGATAATTTCAAAGATACAGGTAAACTTATCCATTATACTTTTAGCGTTCAAGATTGCTAAAAAAAACTCAAGCTTTAGGTCATTGTGCTTATTCAATGCTTGTAAAAATACAAGTAAGTAAAAGTTAATTCTATCAGGTATTTTGCAAACTAAAACCACATTTACATAATTTTTTGAAGTGCGTTACAAAATATTCACCGTTTCCTTTTTTTTGGCTAATTGTTACCATATTCGATGAAATAGAGTGGCTCAGTAGTTTGAGTTTACAGATTCTAAATGTTGAGTTTACAGGAGAATTTACAAGGAGTTTACAGGAGAGTTTACATATTTTAAGTATGAGTATAGTGTGTTTTTTTGGATTTTTAAAAATTAGAATATAAAAATGCTAGTGAGAAATTTGAATTTAATTATTTCTCAATATACTTTGAGGAAAAACTTTTTGTTTTGAATACCGTTATAATGTTAACCCCTATTCAAACTATCAATCAAAGTACTTCTTTTTACTCCAAAGGTTCTACAAGCTGCTGCTTTACTCATACCATTAGATATAGCTTCTTTTATAACAAGAAGTTTTTCATCACCAATGGCTCTGGGTCTTCCACCTGTTACTCCTCTTTTTTTAGCAGCTTCAAGTCCTGCTTTTACTCTTTCTTGAATTAGACTTCTTTCAAATTGTGCTAATGCTCCAAATATATGAAAAAAGAGTTCACCCGATGCAGTTGTTGTATCCATTCCTTCAGTTATAGAAATAAAAGAGATACTCTTTTCTTTTAAACTGGTAATGACATTTATAAGATGAGCTAAACTTCTTCCAAGTCTGTCTAATTTCCAAACAACTAAAGTGTCACTTTCTTGTAGAAATTCAATAGCTTTATCAAGACCAACTCTTTTATCTTTTGAACCTGAAGTTTTATCTTCAAAAATATTTCTAGCATCAACACCAAATTTTAAAAGTGCATCTTTTTGTAAATTTAAGTTTTGATCATCAGTTGAAACTCTAACATATCCAATTAACATACGAAAACCCCCTTTTATATAGTTTCCGTATTGTATCATAATCCGATAGTGTTTTTCGTATATTATTTGGCTATTTTTTTGATAATTTTGAATATTTTTTTGGAAGTGTCGGAAAACATCTGTTTTCTGTATAGACTGAACTATATAAGTTTTGAATAAGTGTATGTTTTCTAAAATACCTTTATTTTAGTTAATCTTATTTTTATGAATTTAAGTTACCACTCCATACTGTTCGTTTTACAGAAAAAATATTAAATTAATTTTTTATACAAAACTATCCATTTTTACAACTAGCTTATTCTCCAAAAAAAGTTCTTTTTCTGGTTTTCAATCAGGTACAGCTTTCTGAAATGAAACTATCTTTCAGTACTATGAGTTGGTCTAGCCGAAATAACTTTTTTTCCTTCCTTAGATATGATATTGAGAAACGATCTCTTTTAATTCATATAAATCTAAGTTTCTCATTTTGCAAAAATGTAATAACGATATAAACTGGTCTAAATCTTTCATCTTAATATTATTTGCATTACAATAGTGGCCGAGTCCCAAAGCTTCTTGTTGTTCTTGTGCTGTATTATCTATTGCTTTTTTATAATTTAATACATAATCAACAAGTTTAGGATGTACCTTATACTTTACTTCAGCAGGTTCATAAGGAGTAGAAATAGTACCTTGGGGAGTCTCATAAATAGGTCCCCCATTATCATAATCATGTTTTTTATTTATTTTAATTCTAAAAGAGTTTATAACTTTCTTTAAACTATAAAATGAAACCCCACGTATTAATGCATTTTTAATTTTTTCTATTTTTTTACATTCAAAGCTTTCAAAGCTTTCAAAGCTTTCAAAGCTTTCAAATAAAAAACCTTCTCTTTTTATTTTTAACCAAATATGCTTATCATATTTCTTTTCCTCTTCATAAACATTATAAAAGTCGTTCTCAAGTTCAAAAAACTCCTCATAGTTTTTACGAGCATACTCTTTTAAAGAAGTTAGATCATCTTCTTTTAATTCAATTTCATTAAATTCATAAGACTTAGAGAAAAGTAGATTGATTTTTTCCAAATACAATAAGCTATCATCTTTATAAGATGGTAATGAACAATTACAGTTCATTAATTTCTTTAACTCCAATTCGTGCTCATATGGCTTTGTTTTTGAATAATGGTAATATATAATCTCTTGTTTACAAAAAGGACAATATAAATGAAGTTTTATAGGGTATTTTTGCTTGGCTATGATTTCTTTTAAATATGGATATTTATATTTTGATACATTTCGAGCTGATCTATAATTTGAGAATACATTAATGTTCACAATAAGCTCAAGTACTTCAATGTGTAAACCATTTTTTAAAAACTCTTCAACTATACCTAGACTACTAAAGATATCACCTGACACAAATGGTTTTATATCATCAGAAATTTCATACTCTAAAAGGTTTTTTTCTAAATTTATAACATGTTCATGTCTTATATTATCAAAATGGTAACGAAACTTATTAATTAAAGAGTTAACCTCACATAAAGCTACATTATATTCTTTTACTAATCCTATAGATTCCTTATTAAAAGACTCTATACTTAATAATGAATAAGCCTTATTCATTATGTCATTATAAGCATCATTATACCTTTGCATTAAACTATAAATATCCATAGTAATCCTTTTTTAAATTATCAAATTTCTAGTTTCTTTTCTAATTAGTTATATATGTCCTATTTTGTGTAGCCAGATTTCCTTTTTTCAGTTTCTCTAAAATCTTCACCATCGCCAAAGTATCCAACTTGCAATACTCAAGAAGTGAATTTCTCATCTTTTGTTTTTCTACATCTTCTAACTTTCCCATATTCGCAAAAGCATTCATGGCTTGGCTTCCATTTTGTACCCCATCAAGTTCTTTATAGGCTTTTTCAAACTCTGGTACGAGTGCTGGGAGTATGTACTTTATGGAGTAGCTTCCTTGCATACTTGGTGTTACATACCACTTTTTTTGAAAAGGAGTCATGAGGTCTTTTATGTTTTCATTTATGGATAAAAGATGTACTTCAAGATTTGGTAATGCATTTGCTAATCTTTTAATAACTCCTTTTTCAAAGCTCATATTATAAGCCAATACCATAACATTACTTGGAATATCTGCACAAAGTCTTAAAGCTAATTCTTCTGTGCTATCAACGCCATCTTGTGCCAAATACTCTTTATGTTCCAATCTCCCATCTTCATATTCTATATGAAGCGAATATTGAAAAGGGATTTGTTCAAAGGGTTTGAGTCCTTTATACTTAGGAATGGCTTGTTGGTAGGTTTCAAAGTCTAAGTGATAGATTGGATAATTCAGCGTTTGCAAAAACTCTTGTATATTTTTTGTATCGACATAGTTTGTTTTAGATTTGTAGTTTTCTACTGCTTGTTTTTGGTTTGCAGTCATATCAAAATCTTCTGGAATATCATCTATATTTATAATACCTTGATTGTAAAGTTCAATTTGTTTTTTACTTCCAAGATTAAAAATATTAAATATAGAATAATCAGGTATTTGTCTTTGAACTTTCCAACAGTACTCTTTTGCATCACATTCATAAGGGTTATGACAGTGTTTACCTATATCTATGTTTGGTTCATTTTCTCTGTCTTCTAAATATGTTTCAAACTCTTTTAATTTATTTGGAATATTTGACTGCATTGTTTTAACTTCATTTGTGACATCAACTATTTTAAATAGCTTATGGATATCTAGCTCATCACCTCTTACATACTCGTTGTTTATATGTACCACATGGGCACTTTTTATTTTATAGCCCAGATTCTTAAGAACATAATACTGAATAGATACATCATGAAGATATATATCTTTTACTTCTGTTGAACTTTTGACTTCAAAAATAGATACTTCACCATTAGAAATAGTTAAAATATCTACCATAACTAAAATACCTGAAAAGTTAAAAGTAGCTTCATAGACAGTTGAAATTCCCTCATCAAGCCACTTTTTTGTAGTAGTTATCATCTTATCATATGCCCTCGTAAAAGGTATTTCTTTACCATCAGGGAAAAGTTGGCAAGCTAAGTCTCCTACTATATTTCCAGTATCAAATATAGCTTGAGCTTGTTCATCTGGTGGTGTTAAAACACTTGGCTTATACTTTTTAAGCCAAAGAGCTTTGGGGCATTGGATGCCTTTTGTGTAGAGGGATTTAGATAGGTTCATTTTACTTATACCCAATCTTCAACTTTTTTATTATTAACTAACCATTTTAGTAAAGTATTTTGTCTTGTTTTAATATCTTCAAGCTTCCATTCTCTTCTATTAGGACTATATACTTTTTTTGTTTCTTCAAATATATCAATTGATTCATTAGAATTATATTTAGCATTTTTATTTACAAATGAACTATTACTCAAAGATGAGTTTTTAGATCGATTCAATAAAACTAAATTACCAATTTTGTTTCTATGCTTATCCAAATCAATCTCATTCTCATAATCCCAATCTTTTATATCTTTTGGTTTTTGAGGGTAAACATGCTCTATTGTTAATTTCTGGAAACTACCGATTTGAACATCGTCATTACTTCTAGAAATATACTCTATTTTTAGCAAGATATATTTAGATACACGCTTTCTATATATGTTTTGTTTTATGGCATGTTCTAATTCTTCTAAATCAATATCATATAGAACACTTTCTTTATTTAAAAGTAATTCCTCAGGTGATTTTGATTTATCTATTTCAGATAGTAATAATGAAATATCTTTGATTTTTGTTGTAATATCATATCCGATAATATTATCCGTAGATACCATATAGTCAAATGCCTCAATAAATTCATCAAATTTAACGTTTCCAAATTTATAATAATAACTCATTACTGCACTAATCCAATCATTGTGTGGTAAATAATGCATGATTGTTAAAAGATTTTTAGTTTTATTTGAAATCTTATTATCATTTAATTTAATTACTTTTTCATATATTTCTTTATATTTATCTAACTTATCTATAAAAGTTATACCTTTTATATTTAGATTTTTCTCAAAATAATTTTTATATTCACTATATAAATTTAACTTTGCTTTTTCTTTTACAAGAATTAATCTAACAATTGACAAATAACGATCCAAATCTCCATCAAAGTAATTTTCAATATCTTCCCATTTTAAAGAATACTCAATTTTGGAATCATTTTCAATAGCTCCAATATTATCAGCTTTAATTAAATCTGCATTTTGAAGTTGAATACCTCTATTATTTAAAACACTAAAAATTCTAAAAGCATTTTCTAACTCTTCTGTTGTGATAGTAATAATTTTCACTTGTTCTACCAAATAATCATAATATTCAACAATATTGATATCTTTTTTTGAAAAATAGTTTTGTATTTCATTCAAGTTATTAATGATATTTTCAATTGAAATATTTGACTTTATTTTAAAATCATTAAAAGATTCAATTTCATTTATATCATTATGTGTTGCTAATTTATCAAATAAATCTTTTACATCTTTTCTAATTTCATAGTTAAATTTATTTTTCTCTTTTAATTTTTTTGCTTTATTTTCTTTTTGATGTAATAATTCATCTAGCGCATCATAATAACTTGTATCTTCATGTTTAAGGAACAAATTTCTCATCACATGAAAAATCAAATATAAAGTTGTAAGTCTCTGTTGACCATCTAATACTTCTAAACTATCTTCTACTCTTTGACATACTAGTGAACCTAAAAAGTATTCATTTTCACCACTATTTTCAGCACTAGCTTCAAAAATATCTTGTAGTAACTCTTTTGTATTTTCTTCATTCCAAACGTATTGTCTTTGATATGATGGTATTGTAAAATTGTTTTCACTAAACAATTTCATTAAACTATTATTTTCTACATCTATTTCTTTTTTCAAAATCAATTCCTATTTTAATCTTTTTTCATATTTAGTTCTTACATTTTTATTAATATAACTATTAAGTCCATCTCCATTTTGTGCTAAAACTTTCATTTTTTCAATATGTATTTGTCCTGCACTTGCATTAGAATATAAATACAGAGAGCCACCTTTAAACTCAACAATAATTCTATCATCACTTATTTCAAATCCTAAAACACCTGAATCACCATTTATGTCTTTATATTTTATCATTTAATACCCTTTCTTTTTTTAGTTTATAATTTCATTAATTTTCTCAAAAACATCTTTTATAGGTTGGATACTTTCAATATCTTCTTTTGATAGTTTTCTTGCTAATTCTAATGATATTTCAGGTTTACCTATACTACGCCGGCATTCTCTACTCAACATTTTTTTAATTTCTTCAGAAAATTTATCTGCACTTCTATGTTGTGTAAAATCATTTTCTGTCCATTCTGAACTACCATGTTTTGCAAACTTATCATTACATAAATGTTTATATGTTAAATCACAAAAAACATCTTCAAACTCTTTAATACCAATAAAGAAGCAATTATTATTTAGAAAAGCTACATCAAATCCAATATTTTCTAACTTTTCTTTTGTAACTCTTGAATTTGAAGTAGTATATTGCGTATCAGAATCTAAAAACAATACAGTTGAGTTTTTTTTATTTGATTTTAAAAATTTAAGTGCATTTGACCATTGTCCATTTGTCTGTAAATTAATTAATACTACACCATCTTCGACTAAACTTCTATCATAACAAGTTTTATACATTACTGGTAAAGCATTTTCTTCACCTTCTCCCTCAACTAGCAAAAAACATTTTTCATAAAATATATTTGTATTTTTTAAGCCACTAATTTGAGATACATCATTTAAAAATTCTAATATTTCTTCATCAGAATCTGTATTTAAATAAACAATTTTTGATTTATCATTTTCTCTAATTACATGATTAATTGTTCTTGCTGGTGCCCTATCAATCATCGTTAAAGAATGAGTACAAATAATTGATTGTATATTCGATTCAGAATCTTCTGCTAATCTCTGGATTATATAAAACATCTCTCTTTGTGCATTATAATGAAGGTATGCATCTGGTTCATCATAACCTCGAATAATACTTCGATGATGAGAAGATGATAAACTTATTTCTGAATCCCATTCTAGTATTGATAAAAATATCTTCTTTTTAGAGCCTTCACCTAATTGTTCAATTGTTCTACTTTCATTTGCAGAATTTCTGATAATTAATCCTGAAAAATTTAATCCTTTTGTAAAATCAATATCATAATCACCACTTAAACTTTCTATATCAGGTTTATATTTTTTAATATGTCTTAAAAGTTGTGTTTCCAATTTTTGATTTAAAGAACTTTCTATATTATTTTTTAGATTCTTAAAGCGCTGTCTAAGTTTAATATTTCCCTGTCTGTCTGTTACATAAAATGATTCTCTATAAACCAAATCAAGCGTTTTTCTTATTGAGGAGGTTGGATTACCATAATCGCTTGATGAATACCTCTGAAAAATTGGTAAATAGCTATTTATTTGATTCCACCGAATTTCAATATAATCAGTTGTTTTAATTGGATTATTTTGTAAAATAAAATTTTCAATTGATTCTCTTCTTAATTCTTGATTTGTTTGAGCTTCTAAGTGAAGTTTTTCTAATAAATATTTTAAATCATTTGCATTCATAGAAGTATATATATTTAAATCATTATCTTCAAATTTTTCTCCTAAAATTTCTATTGTAGATACTATTTCAGTAAAAAAAGTTTTTCTTATTTTAATTTTACTTCCAATAATCAAATATTCTAATTCAGTAATTATTGGATCTACTTTAAACTCCGCTTCCAATACTATTTGATTATTACCTATTCTAAAATCATCTATTTTTGGATGAGAATTATTTAAAAGTAATTCTAAAGCATCATAAACTGTCGATTTACCAGCATCATTTTCACCAATAAAAACTGTTAAATTATGAAAAGGAATTATTCCAGAATCTTCATAGCATTTAAAGTTTATGATTTTTAGATTTTCTAATTTTAAACTCATTATTGCCTACTTAAAGTCTTGCATAAATGCTAGTCATTATTGAATCATTTGGGTTATATCCATCTCTTGTTCCAACAAAGCTTATTTCTTTTATCTGTAAATTTTGAATTTTGTCTACAGTAAACAATTTCCAACCTATTGTCTCAGAATCAGTGCTATTCCCGCCAACTTGATATGCACGCAATGACCCCTTTCCTGTTTTAGTGACTCCATAAGTATGTGGTTCTACAATTCTCAAATCATCTTTATAATAAAATTCCAACACTTTTCTACTCTCAATTGCTTGTTTAATTTTTGTATTCATCTTTTCTCCTTAATTATTTAAACTCAACAAACTCGTCCCATCACCCCTAGGAACAACCCTAATCTGCAATGGAATTCGCTCTTTTAGTGCTTCCACATGGGAAATCACACCTACCATTTTTCCTGAACTTTGTAACTGATTTAGGGCATTGAGTGCCAACTCTAGGCTATCGCTATCTAGTGTTCCAAACCCTTCATCTAAGAAAAGTGAATCTATACTTATCTTTTGGCTTGCTAAGCTTGATAACCCTAAAGCCAAAGACAAACTCACAATGAAGCTCTCTCCACCTGAGAGTGTATTTACTCCTCTTACAACATCACCTTGGAAACCGTCAACTATTTCAATTTCAAGTTGTTTATTTGAATCTAAACTTCTTTGCAGTTCATATCTTGGGCTTAAGATATTTAGGTGCTTATTCGCTAAGTATATAAGTTGGTCAAGGGTGATTCCTTGGGCAAATTTGGCAAACTTATCTCCTGAAGCTGAACCTATCATGTCGTTTAGTTTTACCCATACTTTAAAGGCTTCTTTTTTCTTCTGAAGCTCTTTAATTTTATCTTCATGTTTTTTGATATTTTGTGCGTTTATTTCTAACTCTTTTTCAATACTTCCTATGCTTTTTTGAAGTTCATCAATGGTTGTTTGCAACTCTTTTAGCTCTTCATTGACCTTGATAAGTTCTCTGTTGGAGAGTTTCAACTCTTTTTGCTCTTGCAGTTTTTTGGTGGTATCATTTTTTAAAGTCAGTGTTTGAGCATATCTTTCTTCTATATTTTTACAAAAGAGAACCAACTGTTCAAACGGCTCTTTTTCTAGGTGTGCTTTTTCAAACTCTTCACAAGAGGTAAAACCATACTCTTCGAGTGCTTTTTCAAATTGTGTTTGTAAAGTTTGCAAAGTTTGCATATCTTGAGTTTGTTTTTGTGTTAGTTGTTCGGTTTGTTTGCTTATAGATTCATCTTTTGATTTTAAACTGGTGAGTTCATTTTGCAAATTATTATATCTGTCAACAACACTGTCCATTGTTTTTTGTATCATTTGTTCAAATGCATTTAAATCTTGAATATCTAAAATGCTTTTATTTTTTGCTTGAAGTGTAAGTATCTCATTGTTAAGGTTTTTTTGCTCCTGTTTTAACTCTTCAATTAATTTAATACACACTTGTATTTGTTGCTCTTTTTGTTCTTGTTTGTTTACTGTTGTTTGCAGATTCTCTTTTTGAATTTGCACTTTTTCTTTTTGCTCTCGCAAATACACATACTCTTTTAGTTCTTGCTCACATTTTAGATTTTGTTCTTGTAAAATCAGCTTTGAGTCATCTTTGATAGTAAAACCACTTGTTTTAAAAAACTCTTTTATTAAGTTTTGAGCACTTTGTTCTTTTTCTACTTCTTCTTTTGAACTTTCCAATTTTGTACTTAGTTTTGCAAGATTGATTTGATCATTGTTTAAGGCTTTGATTTCATTTTCCAAGTAGTGTTCTTGTTCTTCTATTTTTGCGGTGGTTTTATCGATATCAACACTTAAAGAGTGTTTGATATACGGATGCTCTTTTGAACCACATAAAAAGCACTCTTGTCCATCTTGTAGCTTCACTCTATCTTGCTTATAGTTTTTAATTAAAAGTTCTTTTTCTCGTGTTTGTTTTAAATAAAGTAGCGTTTCTTGTATTTGAGATATAAGTTTTATTTTTTCATTATTAAGTTTTGTCTGCATTTCAATTTGTGTGGTTATTTCACTTATTTTAGTATGCTCTTGTTGTATTTGTGTTTGTAGGTTTTCATAATCAAGCACCGCTTTTAAAAGCTGTTCACTCTCTTTTAATTTTGCTCTTGTTTGATTCTCTTTAACCTTGAGTTCTTTTGTTTGTTCTTCTAAAGGTATATACTCACTTAAAAGTTTTTCAAGTTCTTGCTTAGAAGTCTTAATTGCATTAGAAAAGTTTTGATGATGGCTCTGTAATTGCGTTTCATCGTTTAAAAGTATCTCAATATTTAGTTCAAAAAGTTTTGACAACACTTCTTTTTGTTGCAATTTTTTTTTATCTTTTTCAATAAAAGATGCCTCATAACTTTTTATTTGCGTTTGAAGAATGCTTATCTCTTTGAGTTTATTGGTATTAAGTTTATAAGAAATTTTCTCTTTTTCAAACTGCTCTTTTACAGTGTTAAACTCAGCACTTTTTAATTGGTTTTGCTTTTTTAACTCTTCATGCTCTTTTATAAGTGTTTCTAATTTTTCTTTGTCTTGGGTGATTGTTTTTGTTGTTTGGTTTTTCTCTTGATGAATGGGTTGTATTCTTAAAGCTTTATTGGCAAGTTCAAGTTTTAGGAACTCCTCATTTTTCTGCTCTTTTTCTTGTGCAATTTGTGCAAACTCTTGAGTATATTTTATGTTATCTTGTTCTAATTTTTGCAAGTTTTCAAGCCATGAAGATATTTTTAGAAGTTCTAACTCTTGTTTATCTTTTTCAAGCTTTTGCTTTTTTGATTCGTTTAAAGCTTTCGTTTTTACTTCTACAACTTCTTTTTCGAGTAATTCTATACTTCCTAAAGAGTTTTCATCGAGTTCTATGGCTTTTTTGTGGGTTGAGCAAGTTTCAAAGATCTCTTGTGAGATTTGCTTATAGATTTGTGTTCCTGTAATCTTTTCAAGCAGCGTTGACCTGTCATTTACATCAGATTTAAGAAAAGCATCAAAGCCTCCTTGAGCTAACATCATTGACCTAGAGAACCTATCAAAATCAAGACCTGATAGCTCTTCAACTACTTTTGGGACTTTTGACAAATATGACTCTAATACTTTGCTTGACTTTACATCTACAATTTCCATCTTTGCTTGCTGAAATTTACCATCAGCACTTTTTCTAGCTCTATTTACACCCCATGAACTTCTGTAAATTTTTCCTTTAATTTCAAACTCTACTTCACAAAAAGATTCTCCCGTATTCCTACTCATAAGCTCATTTGGATTTGAAAGTCTTGCTGTTCTTCCATATAAAGCACAAGTAATAATGTCTAAAACTGTGCTTTTCCCTGAACCCGTTGGTCCAGTAATAGCAAATAATGATTCATCTTTTAAGAATGCCTCAAAGTCTATTTCAAACTCACCTTTTAGTGAGTTAATATTAAGTGATTTAATTTTTAGTATTTTCATAGGCTTTGTACCTTTGAAACGATTTGTTTGAAACAAATCGTAAGCTCTTCTTGCAGCTGTTTATCTTCAAGTTCTTCTTGTTCTAATCTTTTTTGAAATACCTCATTAACAGATAACTCATCTAAGCTTATGGCTTTTAACTCTTTTGATTGCAATTGTTTTTCACTTTTATCTATTTTTACAGCTAATAAAAGAAGATTGAGTGTTGAAGCGAGTTCTCGTATCTCACTGTTAGCAGACATAGGGTTATCATCTTTTATATGAACTTCAATCCATGAATTTTTATCTTCTATTATTTTGAGTTGATTTTTTATTGTCTCATTGTTTCCTTTTAGCACAATAAGCTTTCTTGTAGGAGGAACTTCTAGTTCTTCAATTTCTGCTTTGTTTTCAGTAAAGGTTACAAGATTTACTTTTTGAGTATTTTTTGATTCACTAAAACTCAAAGGAATGGGAGAACCAGAATATCGAACATGATTCAAACCTACTGTTTGGTTAATATGCAAATGCCCTAAAGCTACATAATCAAAAAGAGTCCCTAAGTAATCTCCACCAATATCAAGCGTTCCTCCTATATAGATTTCTCTTTCACTTTCACTCGTACGGCTTCCTACTGTTGTAAGGTGTCCCATAGCAATAAGGGGAATATTTGCATTGGCTTTGAGTTCAAGTGCTTTTTTATGTGCTGTTTCATAAAAGGTTTTTATGCCATTGTTTGCAAGTTTCTCTTTTTGGCTTATTGTTTCACCTTCAAAAGATTGTCTAATAACGCTCTGTCTTAAAAAAGGAACGGCACAAACAATCGCTTTTAAATCTTTATTGTTATAGCAAGGAATAATAATATTTTCATCTTCATCACCACTTGTTATGACCTGTACATTAAGTACTTCTAAAAGTTGTTTTGGTGCTTTAAGAGTAGCTACAGAATCATGATTTCCAGCTGTTATAATGGTTGAAGTTAATGTTTTAATAGTTGATAATTGTTTTAAAAAGTTGTAATAAAGTTCAAGAGCATAATTAGGTGGTGTTCCTGTATCAAAAATATCTCCTGATACCAATAAAAGTTCTATTTGTTTTTCTTTTATGATTTTTAAAAGCCAAGATAAAAAAGCTTCATGCTCTTCAACTCTACTTTTCCCCATAAAATTTTGACCTAAATGCCAGTCCGATGTATGTATTATTTTCAAATATACCTCTTTTTAGAATTTAATAATATAATAGCAGAACAAAGTCACCTTTACATATGTATTTATGATAAATAACCTAAAGTGGTATATATTAATGTATTATTTAATTTTATTAAAAGATTGTTTGTCTGAAATAAGGTTACTTCTCATTAATCGTATTAAGAATTAATTGTAAGGCATTTTCTCTATTTGCTGTGTTTCATTGAAAATAATATCTTCAAAATTTCCTTTAATCTCTTCTAATTGCTTTTTTGTTGATACTTGCATTATTTCACTTTAAGCTATTTTTCTCTTTAAATAAGATATATATTTCTTCTTCTAATTCTAATATCTCCCCCTGCAATTATTACTTTCAACACTTCCATAAAGCCTTATTGTTTAGATATATTAGTACTTCTAAAATATTTTTTTTATTTTTGCAATATTTATATTCAAATTTGTATTTTCCAATGTATACTATATTTAAGAAATAATAAGGAATATAATTTTGATTCAAAAACTGATTAACTTTTGCAAAGATATTGGAGTTGCAATTTGCAACCGAACTCATTTTGATAAACTAGCAAGAAAGAAATTTGAAATAGTTATAGATAATGCAGAGCGCTATGATGGAGTTGGTTTAATAAATTTAGTAAAAATAATAGGAAAAGAAACACAAGGTTATTATATGAGCCAACCACTCTATTATATAGATAATAATGACGTAATGCGTCCGAATAGTATTCATGGTTTATTTTTTGATACTAATCATATTATTAGTGATGATGGTAAATCAATTGATAAGTATATTAAAAAGGTACACAATACTAGAGATATAGATTTTCAAAATGATTTAATCATACCTCTACCTAGAACGAATGAATCACTTAGTAATATTTTATTAAAAAAAGAAATATTTATTGATAAAAACTGGAGGGAAGCTAAAAATCATAGTATATCTTTTTGTTTACCTATGGGTATAGGTTGCAGTACACATGGACACCATTCTATAACGGCTGGAGTATTAGCTGCAAGAGGTACAATGAAAAATTATACTTGTTATGATTATTCTGAATTATTTGACTATATTTATACCGATGGTGTATATTTCTATAGAACTGAAAATAGCTCCATAATTGAGCGTGTACAAAATTTTGACATGGCATGTATCTTTGAAATTGGAAGAATAATGAAAGCGAACAATGTGAGTGCAATGTAATATCTATATTTTCTGTTTAATAATAAAATAGTTGATGATTATCTAATACATATAAAATGAAAATTACATTTAAACAAAGCTGAACATGCGATTACTGTAATGTACCACAAAATATTTCTGATGCTTTTTCTAAAGCTTCATCAAAAGGTATGGAATGTCCCCTAGAAAGTAGACAGTTTTATCTATTCAACTATCTCTTGCTTTTGGAGCAGTTTTATAATATAAAGCTTGTTCCAAAAGAGTTAGATTTTTGAACATATACCAAAAAGTACAGGTTGTGGGACTTATTGTTTTATCTAAGCATCTTCTAATTCTGAGTATGAATTTATGTTAGCTCTCCAATATGCAAAACTTAGTCCTGATAGAAGAAGAGAAGCTCTTATGAATTTAGGTTATAAATTATATGAAGGACTTTACTTTAAATTACATTAAAATTACTATAGTTGCATTTTTATGTAAGAATTACATTTTTTATGTTATTATAAGTTTATGAAAACAAAAGAAGAACTATTTAATTACATTCAAATCACTACAAACTGGAAAATAGTATCAAGAGAACTAAGTTTTGATGTTCCTTTATACATAAAAGTAGGATATGAACTATGGTCTGCAAAATTAGAAGAAGTAGATGTTTTACTTGTAAAAGTAAAACAGCAAAATTTGGATATTAGATTGCATCAAAATGTTGTAAAAAAACTTGAAGAACTTTCTTCTTCTAAAATTATATTAGTTTTTGAAAAACTGCACTCAAGAAGTTCTGATAGTTTTATAAAAAAGAACATATCGTTTATTGTAAAAGATAAACAAATTTATATGCCATTTGCATTATTACAGGTACAAACGAATAGTCAAACACGCATACCAGATAAAAACACTAATTTAAGCATTGATGCAGATGTTATTCTAGTCGCATATTTAAATAATATGATTAGTAGTAATATGATTATCAAAGATATATCAAATGTAATTAGTAGAGCAGCAAGAGAGACATCACAGGCTTTAAATGTACTAGAATCATTAGAGTATATTAAAATAGAAACACAAGGTAGAAATAAACGAATAGAGTTCATTTCACAAAGTGAGGTTTATGAGCGTTTAAAAGATGAGAGTATTCCTTTAATAAAATATATCTTTTTTTCAAAAAAAACTTTAGAAAACCCAATATATAGTGGTTTTACTGCACTTTCTAAATATTCTTCAGTAATGGATGAAAAGATGCAAACATTTGCAATTCATGAAAAACAAATCAATAAGAAAGATTTAGAATTGCTAAAGTGTAATGAAGAAGATGCTAAATATAAAATTGAAGTTTGGAATAGAGACCCATTTGTTCTCTCACTTAATAATGCTATTAATCCTATATATATTTTAAGACTTTTAAATAGTGTAGATGATGAACGAACTAAAGATGCAGTAAAACAAATAGAAGAAAATATTATAAAGAAGTTTAAGGATATAAATGAAAGAGACTGATTATATTGGCTTGAGCCATTTCCAAGAGTTTTGTAAAGACTTAGATGAGCATTATGTGGTTGTAGGTGGCTTTGCAACATTAATGTTACTGGATAATGAAATACCAAATCATGGAAAAGCAACTTATGATATAGACTTAGTAATTCTAAGCTCAAATTCAAAAGAAATTACTCAAAGAATAAAACAATATGTTAAAGAGGGTGAATATAAAATTCAAGTTGGTTTAAAAGAACAATATCAGTATTATAGATTTATAGAACCAAAAAAAGAAAATTTTGCAAAAGAAATTGAATTATTTGCATCAAATAAAAATATACTAGAACTAGATGAAAATCAAAGAATTATTCCAATAGATCCCGAAGAAGGTTTATATTCACTTTCTGCAATTATGCTAGATAAAGAGTATTTTGAAATGATTAAAAATAATATAGACAAAAACCATGTAGCACCTTGTACTAATACACAAGCAACAATATTATTAAAGATGTCGGCATTTTATGATTTAAAACAAAGAGGTGATGCAAAATATAAAAAGCATCGAAGAGATATATTAAAACTTGCATTACTTCTTACAGGAAATGAAGAGATAATATTAGTAGGAAGAATGAAACAAGATTTTGATACTTTCATAGTTCATTTAGAGCAAGAAGTTGACTCAAAAATGCTTAAAGGCATTGTAGATAAATTGCCTGTTGAAAAAGAACAAATTATAGAGATTTTAAGAAAAATATTTAAAAATTAAATATTACATAATGTCAATTTTGAAAAGAAATTACGATTATATTAGATTGATCTGGTTACCCTAAATAAGACACAAAATTATGAACAATCTCTTCCTCAACCTCTAAGTATGAATTTATGTTACCTCTCCAAAAAGTCCAGGGGAATAAAAATCAATTTATTAAATAACAATACAATTACTTGAAAAACAAAGAAATATCAACATCTAAAATTTTACTAATTTTATAAAGATGTTCCAATGAGTAATGATGTGTAGTAATCTTTGGATTTTCTGCATGGTAAATAAAGCTTGAATTTTTCAAACCTAATTCTAAAGCTAAATCTAATTGAGTGAAGCTCTTATCTTGTCTATATTTTCTAACATTTTGAGAAACTTTATAATGAAACTCTTGAATTTCTTCTTCGCTAAAACCAAACAATAAAATCCTTTTACATATATGTATAATTTATTTCAGTTTATATCAAATAAAAGAAATATAATAATACATATGCGTATAGTATAATCACATCTTAAGAACAGTTTCTATAAAATTGACTTTATTCTTTGGGAGGGATACATGAGTGATGATAATAATGGTGGAGGAATAGCTGATTTATTAACAGCAGCTATTATTATGTGGTTATTATTTCTATCCATACCAATTGCAGTTGCTGGTGATTTAGCATTTTATATGTTCTTTAAAATGGGGCTTCTAACAAATGCTCCTAACTTTCTTTATGTTGCAGCTTGGCTTATTCCTGCTTTAAGTTATGGATACTATGTAAAAAAGTTTATTACAAATCATATCACCAAAGACTCTTTCGGAATAGGTTTATTAATGTATGCACAAGGATTCTTGTTATTAGGAATAATTGCTATTTTAGTCAAAATTGATGGTCATGGTATTTATATTTCTAAAGTAATTATACTGGGATTAAATCATATCCTAGGTGGTGGTTGGTTAAGTGAATATGCTTTGATGTTTGGCATTGGCACGATATTGTTCTTCTTAGGATTTAAAGTTGCAAAAAGACATCCTATTGTTAAAAAAAGACATCCTATTGTTAAAAAAAGACATCCTATTGTTAAAAAAAGACATCCAAAATATATTTAGAGATGTAAAATAATCAAGAGGTAACTATGCAAAAAATTAAAACTATTTGTCTAAGTCTATCAACCCTTATACTACTAAGTGCTTGTGCTCCTAAGCAAGATGACCATCTTGCAGTTAAAACACTAAAACACGCTTCCATGTCTCCTGTTTATGTAGGTGCGGTTGCTACTGGTGCACTTATGCTTACGGTGGGCTTACCAATTGCATGGGCAGCAGGTGCGTTTGATAAAAATAATATTAAATATGCAGAAAGTAAATATAAAAGAGATGATATTTCAAAAGCATTTGCGGTTGCTGTTGATTCAGAAAAAGTTTATGCCTTTGGCGTTTCATCAAAAAGAAGAGACCAAACAGAAGCAAACTTAATTGCATTAAATTTGTGCAATATAGATAAAGATTCTAAAAATATAGTAGATGAATGTGTACTGTATTATTCAGGTGATGAAAAAATGTTTGAACTCTCAACTAAATTTAAAGCAGATGCATTTGAAAATAATGAGAGTGTAAAGGACCAAAATGAAGAGAACTCTAATTTAAGCAAGCCCAGTAATATGGTGTTATCAGCAAACAATTAAATTAAATTTCTCTTTTTAAAGGGGGTAATTATGTAATTACCCCCTTTAAACCACCTCTTGATTTTGACCAATTTATAAGTATAATTCAATATATATTTTATTCTTCACATCAATGAAAAATAGAGCAAACACAAGGAGTCTATTTATGTATAACTACATGACAATTTTTATGTTTTTAATTCTTCCAGCATCTATTTTAGCT
>JBAYYP010000029.1:0-24805 GCA_041672955.1 Arcobacteraceae bacterium | reverse complement strand
GCTACATGCCAAGCACTAGAAGAGTTACATATGCAGTATAAGTTTATAAAAGTCATTGAATTTACTCAAAACTTTGGGCAACAATCCGCTGTTCTTTGCGGTATCGCAAACTCTTTAGGGGAATATGTAATCACTATGGATGATGATATGCAACACGACCCTTTTGATATCCCAACACTTATACAAGAAGACTCTCACGATATAGTAATCGCAAAATTTAAGAGTAAAAAACACAATGCTTTTAAGAGAATTACAAGTTCTATAAAAGGATATTTTGATCATATTATCTTAGGTAAGCCAAAGCATATCAAACTTACATCTTTTAGACTTTTTAACAGAGCAATAGCAGACAATATGCTTAAAATCGGTACTTCATACCCTTTTATCCCTGCACTTTTGTTTTCAGTTTCTAAAGATATTGTCAATGTAGAAGTACCTCATTATGCAAGAGAAGAGGGCAAAAGCAATTACACTTTAGGAAAAATGATACAGCTTTTTACAAACTTGCTTATCAATAATTCCTCTTTACTACTTAAATGGATAGGATACTTAGGACTCTTTTTGGCTTTTGTAAGTCTTGTTTATGCAGGCGTGATTGTGTATCGAAGAGTGTTTTTTGATATTGCTTTGCAAGGGTGGAGTTCTATCATGGTTGCCATACTCTTTTTTGGTGGGATGATAATGTTTACGCTAGGTGTCATAGGGGAGTATTTGGTGCGGATTATCCATACTTCTGAAAACAGACCGCATTATTTTGTGAGAAAAATCAAGGATAATGATGCTAACTGAACTTACTGATACAAGATACGATAAATTTTTTTATAAATCTTATAAATATCTTTTAGGAAGTGCTTCATCGGCATTATATGTTTATTTAAAATATAAAAAATTAACTGAACAAGAAATCTTAGTACCATCTAATATTTGTCATTCAATCCCATTAACAATTGTTTATTCAAAAAACAATCCTATATTTTATGATATAGAGATAAATACTGGTAATCCTAACACGCAGAGTATATTAAATATATTAAAGAATCAAAAAATAGCGGCAATTATATTACCAAATATGTATGGTAATTTATATACAGATAGAAAAGAAATCATAAAAGTATTAAAAGATAAAAATATTTTAGTTATTGATGATTGTGCTGCTTCTCTTGGTGCAGATATGGATGATTTAAAAGAAAATGGTGATGCTGCTATATTTAGTTTTGGTAAAAATAAGCATTTAGATTTGGGGGCAGGAGGACTACTCGCTACTAATGAAGTAATTGATATAAAGCAACAAACCAAAAATATTAAAAATACTTATGAAGATTCACTATACAAAATTGAACTTTTTGATAAAATTTACAAACCAATTTTTTATAGTAAATTTTACTATCAACTATTACCTTTAATAGATAAAACTGTAGATTTTTTTCAAGACAGTTATGTATTTCAATTTATTTGGAGTGTTAATTTAATTGAAAAATTAAACAATCAATTGAATCTTTTAGAACATACGAAAAATATATCTTTAGAAAAAGTTGAGTATCTTAATAATAGAATTAATTTTGACAATATGCTTTATACTAAATATGAATTTCATTATGGAAGTAATCCATGGCGATATAATATATTAATAAATGATTTAAGCACCAAAGAAAAAATTATATCAGAGTCAATAATGGCGAATTTACAAATTAGTAAGTGGTATGCTCCAATAGAAAAATTGTTTGGACAGCCAACATTTCAGAATTCAGTCGAGTTTAGCGATAGAATACTTAATTTTAATCATATGCATTCAAGCTATGATGATATAAATAAATTTATTGATATATTAAATAAATTAGGAGGTAGAATTGAAAAATAAAATATTTATAACAGGGATGGGAAGGTCGGGAACAACTCTAATTGAGAAACTTTTAACAAACCATCCAAAAATTGATATGTTATCTCAGCCATTTCCTTTAGTCTTTATTTCATTAAAAAGTATGTTTTTAGAGTCAATAGGTATAAATGAATATTATGTTTTAAATAACAATACAAATGATACAAAATACACTCAAGAGGAGTTTGATAAATTTTTATCAAATGTTAATATTAAGCAAGAGTTTTTAATAAATTTATTTGCTAAAATGCAACAATATTCAGGACAATATACTAAACCTAATAGTTTAATAAGAACTGAAACAGACAAGGGTTTTTATAATTTTAACGAAATATTTGAAGCATCTTTGAATTATTTTTCTTTAAAAAATAAAGAGTTCACTGGAACAAAAGAAACAATGTGCGAAGAGTTTCTTCCCTATTTGTGCAATAATCAGTTTAAGTCAATTATTATTGTTCGTGATCCAAGAGATGTAGTAGCTTCCGCAAACTATCCAAAAGGGGAAAAACATTTTGGCAGTAAAAAACCCATACTATTTATATTGAGAACTTGGATAAAAAGTATTAACTATATTAGATTACTTCAAAAAAATAAGAATTTATTTTATTTCAAATATGAAGACCTAGTAACTGCTCCTTATGAAGTATTGGCTAAGGTTACCGACTTTCTGGGTACAACACCTTTTGAAAAAAATCATTTTGAAAAAGGTATTTACGACAGAGACGGGGAGCTTTGGAAAGCTAACACCTCGTTTGATACAAAGACATCGTTTATCTCATCTAAGTCAGTTGGTGGGTATAGAAATGTTTTATCCGATGATGAGATAAACTACATAGAGAGTATTTGCAAAAGTGAAATGGAGTTGATGGGATATAACTTTGATACACAACCAAACAAAGAAATTATCCAAACTTTTAAAGATTATGGAGTGGAAGCTTCAGAGCATTTAGATAAAGAGTTCAGTTCTTTAAAAGAAAATATTGAGCAAGAGATAAAGCGATATGATGCAACTGCAAATTAAGAGAGTAGATTTTGTACTTATCGCAATACTATTGCAATCTTTTTCATTTTTGACTATCAAATATGCTTCGATATATGAAGCATATAGTTTGATTTTACTAGGTATTGCTTTTGGTTTTATAGTTTCAAGAGCATATATTTGGCAGATTGTTTTGAAACATAACGAACTCTCAAGAGTTTATCCATTCAATTCATTGGTTCAAGTGCTTATTTTTGTATATGCTGTGGTTCTTTTTGGGGAAGTTGTTAGTTTTTGGCATGTGGTTGGATTGGGATTGATGGTATGTGGTGTTATATTATTAGGAAAAAGTAGATGACAGTTGTTTTAATAATCATAAATATTTTATTTACTACTGTAGGGCAACTATTACTAAAATACGCAGCTATTAAGAACAGTAAGCTATTTTTAGCAACTGGATATATTTTATTTGTGTTAGTTGTTGTAGCATCATATTTTTTAATGAAGTTGATAGACTTGAAATATTTTACGATAATTATGAGTTTAAATTATTTGACAGTTTTTCTTTTATCGGCTTGGATATTTAAAGAAGAATTAAATAAAGTCAAAATAACAGGTGCTTTTCTTGTTGTAATTGGTATAGTTATTTTTAGTTTTGGAGGTCAAGTTTGATGAGTATCCTTAACTGCTTCAACGATAAATTAGATAAAATCTTCAAAAAAATAGTATCAAACGAGACAAATGAAAATACTCTTTTTTCTTTATTTAAAATTGCATTGATTGGTATAGCTATAGTTTTTGTTTTTAATCTTCTTTTCAACCGCGAGGGACTCGGTGCTTGGGGAGATTTTTTTGGTGGAGTGCTTAATCCTATTTTGACCTTTCTCACATTTATGGGATTGCTTATCACGATAGTTTTACAGCAAAAAGAGCTAAAAGAAGCAAGGGGTGAGTTTGCAAGACAAAGTGAAGCACTCGAAAAACAACAATATGAGATGACAGTCCAAAGCTTTGATAATAAGTTTTTTCAAATGTTAGAACTTTTTAATTTTGTAAAAATAAATGTAAAAAGTAAATTTGATTTTAAAAAACAAAGAGAGAAATTGGAGAGCTTTATTGTAGAAACAATAGAACAAAATCAACAAAATATTGATAAGAATTACTACAGCTTTTTTGAATCAAACTTTGTAAGATTTAATAATGAATACGACACCACTTTTAAATACTATTTTCTTAACCTGTTTCAGCTTTTAAAATATATCGATGACAATGCAGATAGTTTAGAAGATGCAAAAGAGTATTCAAATATCATAAGAGCTCAATTATCAAAAGATGAGTTGGTACTGTTGCTTTTAAATTGTATTGGGGTGCAAAAGTTTACAACAGATGATTATCAAAAGTTAGTAGAAAAGTTTGAGTTTTTTGAACATTTACGATGGAATGATTTAACAATCAATAAAAAGGTGAATCCAGTAATAGATGCTTTGGTTGTAAAGTATGACAGAAAAGTTTTTGGAAAAAATGATGGGATGTTGCAACAACTTGCATATGCCCAAAAAAGAATTGAAAATAAGGATAAAAACAAATGATACCATTTAATAAGCCACCATTAACAGGTAATGAAGAAAAATATGTTTTAGAGTCGATGAAAAGTAGTAAAATCTCTGGGGATGGAGAGTTTACAAAAAAATGTCATAAATGGTTTGAAGAAAAGCTTGGATGTAAGAAAGCACTTTTAACTACTTCTTGTACTCATGCACTTGAAATGGCTGCAATTTTACTAGATATAAAAGAAGGTGATGAAGTCATCATGCCATCTTATACTTTTGTAAGCACGGCAAATGCTTTTGTACTTCGAGGTGCTAAAATTGTATTTGTAGATATTCGCCCAGACACTCTAAATATAGATGAGACGAAAATAGAACAAGCTATTACGGACAAAACAAAAGCAATAGTGCCAGTACACTATGCAGGTGTGGGGTGTGAGATGGACACTATCATGGACATAGCAAACCGTCATAATCTTTTTGTCGTAGAAGATGCCGCTCAAGGGATGATGAGTAGTTATAAAGGCAAAGCTTTAGGAACTATTGGACATCTTGGAGCATTTAGTTTTCATGAAACAAAAAATTACACAAGTGCAGGTGAGGGTGGACTTCTCATCATCAATGATGAGAAGTTTATTCAAAGAGCAGAGATTATAAGAGAAAAAGGGACTAATAGAAGTCTCTTTTTTAGAGGTATGGTAGATAAATACTCTTGGGTAGATGTAGGAAGTAGTTATCTTATGAATGATGTGAGTGCAGCGTACCTTTGGGGTAATCTTGAATGTGCTGATGAGATAAATAATGACAGACTAGCTATTTGGCAAAAATATTATGATGGATTAAAGGAGCTGGAAAAAAAAGGGTTTATAGAACTGCCGAAAATTCCTGACAAATGTATTCAAAATGCACATATGTTTTATATCAAAGTAAAAGATCTAGAAGAGCGGACTGCCTTGCTTGAACATTTGAAGGACAATGAAATCAATGCTGTATTTCACTATGTACCTTTACACTCGGCACCTGCGGGAGTAAAGTTCGGACGATTTGAAGGAGAGGATATATATACGACAAGTGAAAGCGAAAAATTGATTCGATTACCTATGTACTATAAGCTCGACGATCATGAGATAATTAAAATAACAAAGGCAATTTATGATTTTTTCGTTTAACAATAAAACAACAGTCTTTCTTTTGTCCTTTTTAACTCTCTACCCTTGGTACATAAGCATCTTTGGTATTGATCTTACGGATCCAGGATATTGGCTAGTGCACTACAAAACCTTTTTTGCTTACCCTGAGTTAGCGCAGCGAGGCTTCACTACGTGGCTAAGCCTCTTTTTTGGTGCTGCAACACACTCACTGCTTGGTCATTTAGGTCTTCTAGGTTTTAAAATTGCCAATATCATGGTTCTCTATGCCATCATTTTTATCAGCTTTTTATTGTTCAAAAGATACGCCTCAACAAATTTCATTTTATTTTCTTTAGCTGTTGCCCTGCTGTTGGCAACCCTAGATAAAGCATTACAAATCAACTACAATACACTAACCGCACTTTTTTATATAGCAAGTGCCTATTTGCTTCATCGTGCTCTTGTTAACAAAGAGTTTCACTTTGCTTTTTTAGCCGGTTTTGTTTTAGGTTTGAATCTTTTTATTCGTCTTCCGAATTTAGTAGGCATCGGCTTGTTAAGCATTATCTTTTTTTATTTTATTGCTACCGATACTTTCATGCGCAGTGCACTTAAAATGTTTTTCATAGCTGTTGCAGGGTATCTTACTTCTCTCATACTTATCATGACGATCCTCAACCTATTAGGACATTATGACTTATATATAGAAAGCGTTACTAACTTACTATTGCTCTCAACGGACGAAACATTCCATCATAGCAGTTCAACTCTTATCGGAGCTCTCATCGAAAATCACTGGAAAGCGTTCAGGTATGGAATACTCCTATTTGGTTTTATATTATTTTCGACTTGGTTAAGCAAATTTATAGTTACTAACAATAGGTTACTAAATATACTGCTTGGAGCCTGTTTCCTTCTTTTCTTTACTGCTTTGCTGCTTTTTTTGTGCAATGTCCACTCAGGCTATGATTACTTTATGCTACATCACGGTATTATCGGTTTAACATATATCGCGCTTGCTCTTACAGTTTTCAAAACCTTTAAAACGAACCGAGCACTATCCACATTGGCAATGCTTTCATTGATGCTCATGGTACTGATACCTTTAGGCTCTAATACAAGCTTTAAACACACACCCAATAGCTTTTTCCTTGCTTTACCTATTCTCTTTATCTTTCTCTTTTCTTTGAATAAGATCGAGATAAAACAATTTGTTTTAGAGCGTAAAGAGTTGCAACTTCTTTTTTCATTTAGCAGCTTGACGTTAATACTTTTTGCCCTCATTGTGTCTCACGTATTTTATGCTTCATCAGGAGACGCTAGTGCAAAATGGAAGATGCATCACTTGGTGGCACATGAGCAACTTGCCTATAATTTCACTACCAAAGAACGGGCATCTGTATTAAATGAGCTTTTGCAAACTCTACCAAAATATGAAAAAGACTATACGTACATACTCACGTATAACAGGATTCCTTTAATTTCTTATGTAAGTAATAAACTCCCTTATATAGATAATCCAAATCCCCTTTTCGACATGCCAAAGACATTTGAAAACAAACTCCATGCTGCTTCTCGGCACAGAAGCTTACCCCTAATTGTCAAAGGCACTTTAGCGATGTCAAAAGAATGGCCGAACAGTGGTTCTGTTAAAGTTTCAAACGACCATTACTTGGTTTTAAAAAAATTTTTAGATGCAAATCATTATGAAGTTGTATGGGCTAATCATGCTTTTGAAATTTTGCTTCCAATAGGGAACTAATATAACTGATGATACCATACAGCATTTCATACTATATTTGTTAAAACGAACTAGAGGCTTACTTGATAAACGTAACTAAAACTTATTTACCCGACCAAAAAAAATATAAACAATATATAGACGAAATTTATGCAAACGGCTGGGTGACGAACAGCGGTCCAATGGTTAAAACACTAGAAAAAAGACTTGCAGACTACTTAGGTGTCAAAAACCTTATTTTAGTCTCAAACGGAACGGTGGCTTTGGAAATTGCGTACAGAACACTCGGGCTTACAGGTTGTGCGATCACAACCCCTTTTAGCTTTGTTGCCACAACCAGCTCGCTGGTGACAAACAACATTTTACCTATCTTTGCAGATATAGACCTAAACACACTCAATCTTGATCCAAAAAACATTGAAGATTGCATCACCTCTGAGACAAGTGCTATTTTGCCCGTACATGTATTTGGAAATGCATGCGATGTAGAAGCCATAGGTACTATAGCAAAAAAACACGATTTAAAGATCATTTACGATGCAGCACATGCCTTTGACATCAAGTATAAGGGGCAAAGCGTTCTCAATTACGGTGATATTTCGACGCTAAGCTTCCATGCTACCAAACTCTTTCATACCATAGAAGGGGGAGCTATCATCATCAATGACGACTCGCTTGTGGAAAAGGCTCGCTATCTCATCAACTTCGGGATCAAAAATGCCGAAGAGATTCCCCATCTTGGCACCAATGCAAAAATGAACGAATTTGAAGCCGCTATGGGCTTATGCGTACTTGATGAAATAGAAACCATACATGCCAAAAGAAAAGAGGTACACGGACGCTATTACAGCGCACTCAACGGATTGCTTCAGATGCAAGAACGAAATTCACATGCCACAAACAACCATAGCTATTTTCCTGTGGTGTTCGAGAGCGAAAAGCAGCTTTTGCGACTACAAAAAGCATTAAACGAGCAACAGATTTTTCCAAGACGATACTTTTACCCTTCACTCGATACGCTCAGCTACATTGAGCCAAAACAACACATGCCGATTTCTAGAGATATATCAAAAAGAATATTGTGTTTACCGATGTACCCTGACTTGTCGCAAGAAGACCAAAACAGGATTTTAGATATAATGAAGAAAAGCTTGTAGTTAGGTTGGATCATGATAGATATAGAAAAAATCAAGCCTGAAATCATAGAAAGATTAAAGCCCTTAAATCCTGACAAAATTATTCTGTTCGGAAGCTATGCGTATGGGACGCCCAATGAAGAGAGCGATATAGATTTGTTTTTACTTAAAGATGATTTGAGCTTAGATGATACGAGATATTATCAAAGAGAAGCAAGTAAAAGATTGCTTGATTTACAAATGAAATATAAAACAAATGGGATAGATATATTGTCTGGTCCAACAAAATATATTGAACAAAGAGAAGATTATTTTTATAAAGTGGATATATTGCAAAATGGAAAGGTATGGTATGAACGTTCAAGCATCTCGTGAGTGGCTTATAAAATCTTGGCATAATCTATCTACCGCACAGCTGCTGTATGGGGTGAATCATTATACTGACATTATAGCAGTGAATTTGCATTATAGTTGTGAAAAAACTCTAAAATCAATATTGGCTTATCAAAATAGAAAATCCCAAAAACACATGATTTGGTAGAAATTTACAAACATGTTTTAGGTTTTATAACGATTGAAGAGTTGGAGCTTTTAAAACAAATTTCAGAGTATCATATAGAGGAAGCGTATCCTGCATTTAATAGAACTTTACCTCCAAGAGAAGAGATAAAAGAAGTACTTGAGTTTACACAAAAGCTTTTTAATAAGGTGTGTGCTGTTTTGGATATCGATACAGAGAGCTTGAAATGACTTTAGCTATTATGCAATCCTACCTGATACGCTTAGCTATATCGAGCCAGAACAGCACATGCCGATCTCTAGGGACATCTCGACAAGAATACTTTGCTTACCCATGTATCCGGATTTGTTAGCAGAGGAACAAAGTAGCATTTTAGATATAATAAAGGACAAACTTATAAACAAATCATATTATGATAGATTTAGAAAAGCTCGAACTATTCAAACCTAATAAAACCATCTTTTTTGGTACTTATGTTTACGAAACATCAAATAAGGGGGGGGGAATAATTTATCAATCTTTTTTTATTTAAGAAAATTGACAAAATATACAGTCACATTAGTGGTAAAGTTTAAAGTTTAATAACAAAGGGAGAAAAAATGCCATTTTTCATTTTAGGAAATCCAAGATCTGGGACGTCAATGTTTCGTCTCATGCTTAATGCCCACTCTAAGATTACCGTGCCTCCAGAATCTGGGTTTGCACTTTGGTTTGCTGAAAAATATAAAAACATTATTTTTGATGACGATAAACTGTATGAGGAGTTTGTTTCCGACTTATTTACAGCGAAAAAGTTTGAAACATGGGGATTGGATAGTGTCACTTTACATGAACTCATCAAGCAATCCAGCCCCAAATCTTACCAAGAACTTGTTGCACTAGTTTATAAAGCATATGCTCTCAAACAAAATAAAAATTCTATCCTCTTTGGCGATAAAAACAATTATTATATTAACCATGTTGATGAATTAATTAATCTTTTTCATGACACAAAACTCGTATTTATAATTCGTGATGGTAGAGATGTGGCGGTTTCTTATAAGCAAATTAATGAAAACAACATTAATTCTGCATATAGACCAGTACTTCCTACTACAATAAAGGAGATGGCAGAAGAATGGATCAAAAATGCTCACACTTTAAAAAAATATTTAAACTCTTCCGTTCCTTCTATGTACATTCGATACGAAGACCTTTTGGTTAATCCTAAAAAAACGATTACACAGGTTTTAGATTTTTTGGGGTTGGAATATGAATCTTTAACATTGGAATTTTACAAAAGCAATGATGAGCCAACTGATTTTTTGCAATGGAAAGGAAAAACAACTAAAGCAATAGATGCGGCAAACCACAGTAAATACAAGCTTTATTTAACTGAACAAGAAATACGTGAATACGAATCCATCGCGAAAAATACTTTAAAAAGCTTTGCTTACACTCTCTAATTTAAAAAAGGATAACAATAACTTTGGCACAACAATTAAATTTTCAAAAGATTGAATCATGACATTTAAAAACCATCTTTCAAATCCCGTCGTCAGTGTTTGTTGTACGACTTACAATCATGCGTCATATATTAAAAAAGCTATCGACAGTTTTTTAATGCAAAAAACTAATTTTCCTTTTGAGATCATTATACGTGATGACGCTTCAACCGATGACACAGCTCAAATTATAAGTCAATATCAAAAAAAATATCCTAATATTATAAAACCAATCTTTGAGCAACACAATATGTACAAAAAAGGGGTCAAAGCCTTTCCTATTGTATTTCAGCAAGCTCAAGGACAATACCTAGCACTTTGTGAAGGGGATGATTATTGGAACGATCCATATAAATTACAAAAGCAAATTGATTTTTTAGAACAACATCCAGAGTATAGCATGTCCTTTCATAACTCTAATCGCTTAGATGAGACTACCAATACATACATCGATGACTATCCTAACATAGAACAAGATAGAGATTTTTCGTTGCTTGATTTTATAACAAGTAATTACGCAAGTACGACGACTATTGTCAGACGCAATCAACCCTTCAACTACCCCCCGAATTTTCATAAAATAAAGTTCGCCGATTGGCCGCTCAATCTTATCTTTGCTTCTAAGGGGAAGATTCGCTACCATGCACAAGCTATGGCAACCTACAGGATTCATCGAGGTGGTGTTTGGAGTGGAAATACGGAAATCAAAAAGAACAGATATACGATCTACATGCTAGAAGAAATGAATAAATATTTTAGTTATAAATACCACAAAGAGTTTTCTAAGGTGATACTCAAACAAATCTATCAGCAAATTAAAAATTATCTTTTACTCGGTCAAAAGAAAAAAGCACGTTGGATGGTTCAGTATGCATTTAAAAATTATAAACTTGGTAGTCTCAAAAAACTAAAATTTTTTTTAAAATTGTGTCCTTTAAAAAAGAACAAATAATTTTTGACTTCATTTTGACCTGTAATTAAAAATTCAATAAAGAATAAGTATAATTCGATTTCTAATTACGTTTTTATCTAAGTTTATAAAAGGCTATATAAAATGAAAAATGCACTCATCATTTTAGGAATGCACAGAAGCGGAACGTCTGCATTAATGGGTGCTCTAAAATTATCCGGTGTAGATTTAGGCAAAGACTTAATGGGAGAAACCGCCGATAATGCAAAAGGATACTTTGAAAACAAAAAAATCGTAGATTTCAATGAAGATTTGTTAGACCTTTTACAGCATAGGTGGAATGACGTTTTTTTAATAGATACCAATAAATTAAAAGAATTAAGCGAAAATGAGTCTTTAGAGCAAAAAGCAATTTCGATCATAAAACACGAGTTTGAAACCTCTTCCTTGATCGGTATCAAAGATCCAAGAATGTGCATACTATTTCCATTTTGGTCGGATATACTACAAACGATGGGCTATACGGTAAATGTAATCCTACCTCATAGAGACCCCGTCGAAATTGCAAAATCTTTAGAAAAAAGGAACGATTTCACTATCGAATTTTCATTGCTTTTATGGGCAAAACATGCTTTGTATGCTGAAAAATATTCAAGAAACTTTCAAAGAATTTTTATTTCCTATCATGACCTTTTAGAATCTCCTGAAAAACAAATCAAAAATATCTATAGTGCCTTTTTGCTTCCTCTTTCAGAAAATGGTTTAGTAGCACTAAATAGTTTCATCGACAAAAATCTTAATAGATCTTCTCAAAAAAAGTCGGAAAGCTGCGATATGCCTTCTTTTATCCAAGATCTTATTAGTGCATACGTTGCCTGCACAAAACAAGACACCACATGCGAAGTTGACATTTTTGACAAACTTTATAATGACTATATTTTCTATACATCGTTTTTCCTTAATCGAACCACCGAAACTTTAATGCACGAAAAAGTCCAACGATTTCAAAAACAAAAAACAGTTTCAAAAAAAATAGAAAATTTTTTCAAACAATTTAGGAAATAATTTCATGAACAAATTGATCTCAATCTGTCTGGCAACATACAACGGGGAAAAGTATTTAAAAGAGCAGCTTGCTTCTTTATGTCACCAGACATACAAGAATATTGAAATAATCATTCAAGACGACTGTTCATCCGACGGTACGCGTGATATTATAAAAAACTACAATGCAGCACTCAATATCAAATTATTTAGTAACGAAAAAAACCTAGGCTACATAAAAAATTTTGAATCCGTATTACAAAAAGCAACCGGTGACTATATTGCAATTTGTGATCAAGATGATATATGGGAGCATGATAAACTAGAAGTTCTAGTAAAGCATCTCGGTGAAGCAACACTTATCTACAGTGACTCTTTACTTATAGACGCACAAGGAAAAAGTTTGCATAAAAGATTTTCACAATCTTTAAAAAATAATTTTATTTCTACAACTTCACCACTTCCATTTCTGTATGACAATTGTGTATCCGGTCATGCATTGCTCTTTAAAAAAGAGCTTTTAAACTACATTTTTCCATTTCCGAACAACGTTTTTTTCGACGCTTGGATAGCTGCCAACGCTTCATCTTTGCATGGAATCAAATATTACAATGTACCCCTCGTTCAATATAGACAACATGCGACAAATACACTGAGTAAACATCATAAAGAAAAAACCGTTGATATATCTCAAAAAATAAAAAATAAAGCGCAAAAAAAACTAGACAATGTACAGGCTAAAATTTTAGCCATTGAAAACTTTTTAAAACTTCCTCTTCTAAAAAAAGAAGAAAAAGAGATATTGCAAACTCTTCAACTGGAATATAGTCGTTTTGAAACACTCTGGTTCAATTTTTCTTTATTTTCAGCATTATGGAAGCATAAAAATCTACTTTTCCCCATTACCAAAAAAAATCTTTTTAGACTAATCCTTAAAGAATCTATCGGCTACAAAACCTATAAGGCGCTACCAATCTTATGAATGAACCAGAAATCTCTTTTATAACTATTAATTACAATTCAAGCCATTACACGATAAAGTTATTGGAAAGTATTCAAAAAAACACTTCTCTTTCTTATGAAGTGATTGTTATCGACAATGCTTCTAGCTTGCAAGATTATGATCAGCTGCTCAATTTTACTTCCAAATGCGCGCATGTAAAACTTGTAAGGAATAGAATCAATAGCGGATTTGCCGGCGGTAATATGTTAGGTGTAAACTATGCACGTGGGAAATACTATTTTTTCATAAATAACGATACGGAACTGTTGAACGATTGTTCGTTTATTTTTAAAGAATATTTTGAACAGTATCCTAATGTGGCACTTGCGACTGCAAAAGTGAAAGACGAGCATGGTAACTTTTCTTCATCCTACAAACTCTTCCCTTCCGTTTTAAAAGAGTTGTTAGGCAATACACTTGCAAGGAAATTAAACAAACACCATTTTCCCAGCAATAAAGTAAAACTGGAAGAACCTTCTCTAGTAGAAGTAGTAAGTGGTTCATGTATGTTCTTTAAAGCAAAAGACTTTCAAAGTATCGGTGGCTTTGATACACTTTTTTTCCTTTACTGCGAAGAGGAAGATATCAGCAAAAGACTCTGGAATGCCGGCAAACATGTTGTTTTCTTACCCGAAGCTGAAATATTTCACGCAAGTGGTGGAAGTACGCAACGAAGTTTTGATATTTTAAAGGAATTTGATATATCTTATAACCATCTCATCAATAAACATTTTTCTTTTTTTCCCGCAGTTATATTAAAAACTTTAAGACTAACAAAATTACTTAGAAGAAGTTTCAAATCTTTGCATCATTTTCAATTATTTTTATTTGGCCTATCTGGATATAACAATAAACATAGTTTACGTTTCAAGCAAAAGGTTGTAGATGCTCTTTAACTCATACGAATTTATATTTTTCTTTTTACCGATTACTTTTTTCATCTACTTTTATCTTTTAAGCCAACGTCTTATCGTAGGGGCAAAAGGTTTTCTTGTTTTTGCGTCTTTGTTTTTTTATTCTTGGTGGAATATCGTCTACCTTCCTTTGATTCTTTCTTCAATGCTTTTTAATTATGTCATCGGCAACTCGCTCAATGAAAACTTCAAAAAAATAAAAGTCGCTAAAAAATCTCTTTTACTATTTGGTATACTTGCAAACATCGCTTTATTGGGTTATTTTAAATACAGTGACTTCTTCATAGCCAATCTCAACCTCGCTTTTAGTTCTGATATCGATCTTCTACATCTTGCTCTCCCTTTGGCAATCAGCTTTTTTACTTTTCAACAGATTGCTTATTTAGTTGATAGTTACAGGGGAGAAACAAAAGAGTACGACTTTTTAAATTATGCTCTGTTCGTAACTTTTTTCCCTCAGCTTATTGCAGGTCCTATCGTGCATCATTCTGAGATGATGCCACAGTTTGCCAGCAAGTGGAATCTCGCTAAAAACTACAAAAATATCGCGTTAGGTCTATTTATTTTTTCCATCGGTCTCTTTAAAAAAGTAGTCATTGCCGATACTTTTGCCACTTGGGCTACGAACGGTTTCGATAAAGCTCAAACGCTTAATCTTATTGAAGCTTGGGCAACTTCTCTTTCTTATACATTTCAGCTTTACTTCGATTTTAGCGGTTATACGGATATGGCTATTGGAGCTGCCCTCTTATTCAATATAAAACTTCCTATCAACTTTAATTCTCCCTACAAAGCAACGAATATCCAAGATTTTTGGAGAAGATGGCATATCACTTTAAGCAGATTTTTGCGTGATTACATTTACATCCCTTTAGGCGGAAATAGAAAAGGCAACTTTAAAACATATTCTAATCTCATGATAACTTTTATCCTCGGCGGTTTATGGCATGGTGCCGCTTGGACATTCGTTTTTTGGGGATTTTTGCATGGTGCCGCTTTAGCCGTCCATCGACTATGGAGCAATCTAGGTTTTACCATGCCAAAGATTCTTGCTTGGTTTCTTACTTTTAACTTTATCAATATCTCTTGGATCTTTTTCAGAGCAAAAGAATGGAACGATGCCATCAAAGTCCTCTCTTCGATGTTCTCCTTAGATAACGTCGTACTACCTGAAAAATATGCCTCTAAACTCACCTCTTTGCAACAATACGGTATTGAATTCGGTCAAGTCTTTGAGCATATTCACGGGAAAGACAAAACACTACTTTTTATATTCGCTGCTTTCTTAATTGTTCTATTGTTAAAAAACTCTATGGAGTACAAAAACTTTTTTAAGACCAATTATATTGTACTGCTTTTAATGATAAGCATGGCATGTTTATCTTTATCGATGATGTCTACCGTATCAGAATTTTTATATTTTAATTTTTAAGGACAGACATGAAACGAATAATACATCCGTCGCGGTTTGCAAAACTTTTTCTTGGTCTGCTTATTTTTTTTATTGCGTATCATCTCATCGTATGGCATTTATATACATCGCACATTTTTGGGCTAACCGATGGTTATCGCGTGGGTGACTTAGTTCGTAACAGCTATCAAATTGATTTTAGTCATACAAGAAAATCGGAGTTTACTCTTACAAAACGGCATTTCAATCAATCTAATTGGCATGGCGAGCAAATAGATATCATTACAGTAGGGGATTCATTTTCAAATGGTGGTGCAGGAGATCTCAACCGTTACTACCAGGATCACATAGCTTCATTGTACGATATGAATATTCTAAATATCCAAGGGTTAAAACAATACGACTTAATATTTGAAGCCATTTTGGTTTTATACAATAACGGCACTTTAGAAAAACTCAAACCCAAAGCCGTCTTAATCGAATCTGTCAATAGATATGCGATAGCACGTTTTGCTAAAAATTTTGATTTTGCTCAAACGCAAGATATAAGCATTGTCCAACTTCTTGAGAAACAAAAAAACAAAAACAAAACGCAAGACGTACTTTTTATCAATACTGCAAATTATAAGTTCCCGTTTTATGCACTTAAATATAAATTTAAAGAACGCGCACACAAAAATGTTTATAAACTAAACTTGGGCGAAGATATGTTTAGCACAAAAATCAAAAACAAACTTCTTGTTTATCATGAAGATATAGCGATTCTACCTGAGATTAAACAGCAACATATAGAAAAACTTAATCATAATTTCAATACGCTCGCCAAAAAATTAAATGCACTTGGGATACAGTTAATCTATATGCCTATTGTCGATAAATATGACTTGTATTATGATGTGATCATTGATAATAAACACAAAAAAAATCTTTTTTTCGATCTACTCCGACCTATGGAAAAAGACTATTATATGCTTGATACGAAGCAAATATTATCCGAACTGCTAAACAATAAAGAAAAAGACATCTTTTATGCAGATGACACTCATTGGTCTTATAAGGCTAGCGAAGCAATCGCGAAAGACCCTATATTTAACATTCTCAAAGGAAAATAACAATGCTCTTTAACTCATACGAATTTATATTTTTCTTTTTACCGATTACTTTTTTCATCTACTTTTATCTTTTAAGCCAACGTCTTATCGTAGGGGCAAAAGGTTTTCTTGTTTTTGCGTCTTTGTTTTTTTATTCTTGGTGGAATATCGTCTACCTTCCTTTGATTCTTTCTTCAATGCTTTTTAATTATGTCATCGGCAACTCGCTCAATGAAAACTTCAAAAAAATAAAAGTCGCTAAAAAATCTCTTTTACTATTTGGTATACTTGCAAACATCGCTTTATTGGGTTATTTTAAATACAGTGACTTCTTCATAGCCAATCTCAACCTCGCTTTTAGTTCTGATATCGATCTTCTACATCTTGCTCTCCCTTTGGCAATCAGCTTTTTTACTTTTCAACAGATTGCTTATTTAGTTGATAGTTACAGGGGAGAAACAAAAGAGTACGACTTTTTAAATTATGCTCTGTTCGTAACTTTTTTCCCTCAGCTTATTGCAGGTCCTATCGTGCATCATTCTGAGATGATGCCACAGTTTGCCAGCAAGTGGAATCTCGCTAAAAACTACAAAAATATCGCGTTAGGTCTATTTATTTTTTCCATCGGTCTCTTTAAAAAAGTAGTCATTGCCGATACTTTTGCCACTTGGGCTACGAACGGTTTCGATAAAGCTCAAACGCTTAATCTTATTGAAGCTTGGGCAACTTCTCTTTCTTATACATTTCAGCTTTACTTCGATTTTAGCGGTTATACGGATATGGCTATTGGAGCTGCCCTCTTATTCAATATAAAACTTCCTATCAACTTTAATTCTCCCTACAAAGCAACGAATATCCAAGATTTTTGGAGAAGATGGCATATCACTTTAAGCAGATTTTTGCGTGATTACATTTACATCCCTTTAGGCGGAAATAGAAAAGGCAACTTTAAAACATATTCTAATCTCATGATAACTTTTATCCTCGGCGGTTTATGGCATGGTGCCGCTTGGACATTCGTTTTTTGGGGATTTTTGCATGGTGCCGCTTTAGCCGTCCATCGACTATGGAGCAATCTAGGTTTTACCATGCCAAAGATTCTTGCTTGGTTTCTTACTTTTAACTTTATCAATATCTCTTGGATCTTTTTCAGAGCAAAAGAATGGAACGATGCCATCAAAGTCCTCTCTTCGATGTTCTCCTTAGATAACGTCGTACTACCTGAAAAATATGCCTCTAAACTCACCTCTTTGCAACAATACGGTATTGAATTCGGTCAAGTCTTTGAGCATATACATGGAAAAAATCAAACATTTACTTATATTGTACTTGCATTATTAACCGTACTATTATTTAAAAACACCATCGAGCTTAAAGAAAAGTTTAAACCTTCTTTACTTTATTTTGTCATATTGTCTGTGTTGATTGCATATAGCACTTCTATAATGAACAAATATTCTGAATTTCTATATTTTAACTTTTAGGAGGCCAACTTGAAAACTTATAAAAAATTTGTTTTTTTCTTGTTTATTTTTTTGCTATGTGCACTTTTATTTCATAGTGTTGTATATACTTTATACACCGAAAAAGTCAACCCTACGGGAGAAAAACTAGTAGGTGACTTGGCAAGGTCTTCATACTATTTGGGAATTATCTATCCTAGAAAAAATGAAAACACTTTACCCAAGCAGCATATAAAATTCAATCTTTACAAACGTCAAAAAGTTGACTTTTTAACTATAGGAGATTCTTTTTCAAACGGAGGAGGATATGGACGCAATAGATATTATCAAGATTATTTTGCTAGCACATTCGAAATGGACATATTAAATATTCTTCAAATACCTAAAACAAAAAACTATATAGAGAGCATTGCACTTTTAGCCAATACCGGCTATTTAAAAGAGATGGGAGTCAAATATGTTTTAATTGAAACTATACAGAGACTAGCTTTAGAAAGACTAGCCGTCAGTACTATCAACTTTGACATTAATACAACTGATGATTTATACGAAAAAATAATCCTTACTAAAGATATTTACAATCCGCCTGAAGAGCTAAAAAACAAAATTGGAATGGTCAATAATCTAAACATTAATGCCGTTTTATATAATGCTCAATTTTCTTTCAAAGGATATGGGAAACAAGGCAGCTACTATATTGAAAAACTCAACCGAGAATTATTTTCATCTCCAAAGTCTTCAGAAATTATTTTTTATCATGACGACATTAGAAAAATTTCAGCTGAAAATGAAAAAAACATCAAATTAATCAATGACAACTTAAACACTTTAGCATCAATTCTGAAAACCCAAGGCATAACACTCTACTTCATGCCTGTCGTGGATAAGTATAACTTATATAGAGAAAATATTGTCAGCAATAAATATAAAGCGAGTATATTTTTCGAATACTTCAGAACCCTACCGAAACAATATAAATTTGTAGATACGAAAGCAATCCTTTTGAAAGAACTGGACAAAGGTAGTAAGGATATTTTTTATTCAGACGACACTCATTGGAGTTATAAAGCCAGCGAGGCGATCGCAAATAGTTTCATAGAATTAAAAAAATAAGATAGTGGGTATTAAGAGATTAATCTCTCTTAAGACCTTGGTCGCATATAAATTTTTTTTGCAGTTCTTTCTCTCTCATTGCCGCAATCTGCATTGACGGGTTTCCTCTATTAACGCCTTTATGCCACAAATGCGCTACGTTTGCAACGTTTTTGCAAGATTTTAGCTCCAAACCGTATGCTCTAAAACGCCAATCAAGATCCATGTCGTCACTCACGGCAGTTTCACCGTAACTTTCATCGAAACCGTTAATTGCCTCCATGTCCTCTTTGAAGCAGGAAAAATTACACCCTAAAATAGCCGTTGCCCTTGCCTTTTTTGAAAAAAGTTTATATAAAAAACTTTCAGGATTCAAATAGATCCCTTGTCTAAAACGTGCTTCTTTATCAAAAAACAAGTAGCCGTATCTCCAAAGATTTTTTTCTATCTCCACAATGCGCAAGCTCCCCTCTCGCACTTTTTGAGAAAGTTTTGGAGGCAGGTTCAAACGTCTGCCACTCAGGACACACCCTTTTTGAGCCAGTTTCACGTGCCCTTCTATGAAGGTCGTATAGGGAACACAATCCCCATCGATGAAGATCAGATACTCCCCGCTGCTTGCCAAAATGCCGTTATTCTGACTGCGGGCTTTGCGCACCCCATTGTCTTCTTGGGTCGTGTGTTTAATTTCTAGCCCCTCAATAGTGGCAATATACTCCCGCATCTCTTTGCTAGAACCGTCTTCAACTATTACGAGTTCAAAATTTTTATACGTTTGCTCTTTAAGAGCATCGACGATAGCGCGTAAAGCCACTACGTCTTTATAAACCGCAACTATCAAACTCACTTTCATTCGTGGTTCCATCCGTTTTTTCGTAACTTCTCTATATAATCTTGAAGTCTTCTTTGAGGTGCCCACCCAAGCGCCTTCGTTTTTTCACTAAGCACGTCCGCACCCATCCTGTTACCGCGTCTCTCGGGCAGCATTTGAATCTCACCGCCGTACATTTGTGCCACTTCCAAGATAGAAAATGCTTCATCACTCCCTATACCGAATTCGTCTCCGTAGCCGTTTTCCCCCACAAGCACAAGAGCGTCGATAATATCGTCGATATGGGTAAAGTTTCTTTTTTGTGTGCCTGGGCTGACTATCGTAAGCGGCTCGTTGTTTTTCATCTTCTCTTTAAACAGCGCGATAAGCGTCGCGTATTTGCCGCTTTCTATTTCGCGCGGTCCGTAGACGTTGTAAAAATAGGTGATCGCATAAGGGACGTTAAACCACATGCCATAGTTCATCACAAGCTCCGTATTGGTCGCTTTTGTCCATGCATACGGAGACGCACTACGCCCTAGCCCGCCGTCGCCGAATTTTGTAGAACTTCCCGCATAGAGGATCTTGCATCCCGCTTTACGCACGAACTCCAGTACGGCAAATATCCCGTCTTTGTTGTAACGCCACACTTTTTCTATATCGTCAAAACTCTGCTCTACGCGGCTGTATTCGCCGAGGTGATAAACCATGTCGGGGTTAAACGTCACAAGCGTTGCAATATCTGCCGTATCCCCTTTAATGTAGGTGACGTTCGCAACGTGGTTGGCTTCGCTTCCCGTAAAATAGTTGTCCAAACTGTACACTTCGTACTCGGGATTTTTTGCAAGCCTTTCGCAAAGATGGCTGCCGACAAACCCTGCGCCTCCCGTAACCAAAATCTTTTTTTTACCCATCGGCTATCCTTTATATATCGCTGTGAAACACGTCTCTGGTGTACACTTTTTCTTTGACGTCGGCGATCTCGTTTTCTAATCTATTTGCTACAATCACATCACTACAAGCTTTAAACTCGTCGAGATTTTTGAGCACCCTGATCCCTTCGAACACTTCTTCCTGTACTACGGGCTCGTATATGACAAGCTCCACGTTTTCTGCCTGCAGTTTCTCAATCACGCCTTGAATTGCCGAACTTCTGAAATTGTCCGATCCTGCTTTCATGATCAGTCTGTAGATACCCACCGTTTTAGGGTTACATGCCAAGATTCTCTCGGCTATAAAAGCTTTGCGCGTTTCGTTTGCATCAACGATAGCACCGATTAAGTTGCTCGGCACCTCTTTGAAGTTTGCTTTGAGTTGTTTGGTGTCTTTTGGAAAACAGTACCCGCCGTAACCGAAACTCGGGTTGTTATAGTGGGTTCCGATGCGCGGATCAAGCCCTACCCCGCTGATCACCTCTTTCGTGTTGAGGGCGTACTTTTCACAATAGGAATCAAGCTCGTTGAAGTAAGCAACTCTCATGGCAAGATAGGTGTTTGAAAAAAGTTTGATCGCCTCGGCTTCGGTGCTGTCGGTAAAAAGGACGGAAATCCCTTTTTTAATCGCTCCGCGCTCGAGCAAGCCCGCAAAAATCATGGCACGATCCGATTTTTCCCCTACGATAATGCGACTCGGGTAGAGATTGTCGTGAAGCGCTTGCCCCTCGCGCAAAAATTCGGGGGAGAAAATGATATTCTGAGTGTTGAATTTTTCACGTACGCCTTTTGTATAACCCACGGGGATCGTCGATTTTATCACCATCGTGGCATCGGGGTTGATGGCAAGCACGTCCGCTATGACGTACTCGATCGATTTGGTATTAAAGTAGTTCGTGTTTTCGTCATAATCGGTGGGCGTAGAGATGATGATAAAATCGGCACCCTTATACGCCTCCTCTTTGTCCAAAGTAGCACGGAAGTTCAGCGTCTCTTTTTTGAGATATTCACTGATATCTTTATCTTCGATGGGGGAGATTCTTTTATTTAAAAGCTCCACTTTTTCGGGGATAATATCAAGTGCCACCACCTCGTTGTGTTGTGCGAGCAATACGGCGTTTGAAAGACCGACGTACCCTGTTCCTGCGATTGCTATTTTATAACCCACTCTCTTCCCTCTTTCATATTGCATTTTAAAGATTTTCAAATATTTCGTAAAGTTTTTCAAACTGCTTGGCGGCATCAAACTTTTCATGTGCTTTTTTTTGCCCTGCTTCTGCAAGCTTTTCTTTGAACGACGCATCTTGCAAAAGCATCTCTATCTTTTGTGCCATAGATTCGCTGCTGTTTTTCTCGAATAACAGTCCCGTTTCATTATCGTCGATGATCTCCAACGGTCCCGCATTGTTCGTTCCTAACACACAGATACCGCATGCCATAGCTTCGATGAGCACCAAACCGAACGTCTCTCTCTCGGTTGCAAGCACGAGACAATCGCAAAGCTGCATAAGCTTTTGCGCCTCTTTCGTAAAGCCCGTAAAAATAACATCTTTTTGCAAGCCCATACCGGCTATCTCGGCTTGAAGCTCTTGCAGATAGGTTTCACTCATGGCATGTCCAACTATTAGCACTTGAAGTTCATACTCTTTTGCTAAAAGTTTTGCGGCGGCTTCCACTACAAGATACTGCTTTTTTCCCTCTTCGATACGCCCTACAATACCGACAGTGAATTTTTTTGGGATGCCGTATGCGGCATGAAGCGCATCTTTTTGCTTTTCATCCAAGAGTTCGGGAGACTCTGCCCCCATATAAAGTACTTCGATTTTCGGTCGCACTTGTTCAGGGATAAATTTTTCGAGTTGTTCTTTAACTTGATAGGTCACGGAAAGCATCAGATCGACGTTTTTATAAAGCCATTTGTGATAGAAATCGCTCTTAAAACGGGTCATCGTCATATTTCTTGTTTGCACCAAAGCAGGCTTGCGTTTTGAGAGTTGCTTTGCCGCAACCGCTAAAGGTAAATCTTTCGTCCAATGCATATGCACCACATCTATGGCATGTGCGTCTATGATCTTTGCTAATTTTTTTGCACTAAAAAACAGGGAAAAAAATGAAGGTCGTCTCATCCGTACGACGTTTGAAGTTTCGCCGTAGTAAGAACCCAATTTTCCCGTTTCGTTAATGACGCTCACAACTTGCGTCTTATTTTCTAAATACAATGCGGCACGAACCATATACAGCTCTAAACCGCCGCTATCGGGAGATAAGCACAGCTCTAATATTTTTTTCACAAACACACCGTTTCGCAGCCGATAGCAAAGTATTTAACTTTTTTTATAGAGCCGCTTTGTTATAATGGCGCAATTTTAACCAACTAGAGATTATTTTCTAATAAAAAGCGATGCACTTTATGACCAATAAATACCGTCTCCACCCTGATTTTTCACATTACGAAGATTTTTTGCAAAATTTACCTTCTCTCTTTGCTTCGGTAAGTTCAAACATCCACAAGGCAAGAAACGAACTTAAAATTCTTACATTAGACAACAATGACTTTGTAGTAAAATCTTTCAAAGTCCCTCATTTGTTAAATAAAATCGTTTATACTTTTCTTCGTTCCTCAAAAGCCAGAAAATCTTACGAATACTCTTTAAAAATCATCAACTTTGTTCCAAAACCAGTAGGATTTATAGAGTTTTACAAATACGGTCTTTTAAACGAAAGCTATTTCATCAGCGAAAAGTTCGACTACGATTTTACGATTCGAGAACCTCTTTTAGATGCTTCGTTTGAACAACGAGAAGAGATCATGAGAGCTTTTGCGCGCTTCACTTTAGAGCTGCATCAAAACGATATTTTCCATAACGATTATTCTCCGGGAAATATCCTTATCAAAAAAGAGAGCGATAGCTATATTTTTAAAATCGTAGATATCAATAGAATGAAATTCGCACCGCTTTCACAAATAGAACGCGCCAAAAACTTTTCAAAACTTTGGGCGCACGACGCGCTTTTAAAAATTATCGCCGACGAATATGCAAAGCATTACCGAGTCGATGCCCATTTTACGAATCAGGTGCTCTACTACTCCAATAAAAACAAAAAAATCAAGAATTTTAAAAAAAGACTCAAAGGGCAAGAGGTAAAAGATTGATGCTCTCTCACATATCATGTGTCATTATCGCTAAAAATGCCGAAGCCACGCTCAAAGAAGTTTTAGAAGCTCTAAAACAATTCGAAGATGTCGTCGTTTATAGCAATAATTCAACCGATCAAACCGATGCAATTGCGCAAAGTTTTTCTAACGTCACACTTGTACAAGGTGCTTTTCTCGGATTTGGACCGACTAAAAACAAAGCTGCGACCTATGCAAAAAACGACTGGATTCTCTCGCTTGATGCCGATGAAGTTCTCAGCGGTGCATTTGTAGCGAGTCTCTCAAAACTCGTGCCGCAACCGACACATGTCTATTCTATTTTACGAGAAAATTATTACAAAAATCAGCACATCAAGCACTGCTGGGGCAATGATATTTTAACTCGCATCTACAATAAATCTTTTACCTCGTTTACCGATTCGCAAGTACATGAAAAGATAAAAGACGACAACCTTCAAAACACTCTGCTAGAAGGAACTATCAAACATTATCCCTATAGCACGATCAGCGACTTTATCATGAAGCTTGATCGCTACTCCACGATTTTTGCACAAGAACATGCGG
>JBAYYP010000028.1:0-25049 GCA_041672955.1 Arcobacteraceae bacterium | reverse complement strand
GTTAATTGAGAAATCTGACCAAGCCTTAATTGAAAAAGAGTTAAAGAAAATTCTTAAAACAGGAACTACCACTATTGGAGCTATTAGCTCTTATGGATTTGATTTACAGCCTTGTTTAAATACTCCTTTAAATGTGGTTTTTTTTAATGAAGTAATTGGTTCAAAACCTGAAATGATAGATACCCTTTTTAGTGATTTCAAAGCACGATTAAATCAAACCTTAAAACATAAATCTAAACGATTTATTCCAGCTATTGCAGTTCATTCACCCTATTCAGTACACCCTTTTTTATTAAGAGAAGTGTTAAGTATTGCCAAAGAAAAAAAGCTCTGTGTTACTGCACACTTTTTAGAAAGCAATGAAGAAAAAGAGTGGTTAAAAGATAACACCGGTGGTTTTTTAGATTTTTTTATGAAACTTTTGGGACAGAACCAATCGGTAACTTCTTCAATGGAGTTTTTAGAACAGTTTAAACAAATAGAACCTCTTAGTTTTACACATTGTTTACAAGCTAACAACGAGGAACTTAAAAAAATAGCGGAGCTAAATGGTGTTATTAACCATTGTCCTACTTCTAATAGATTATTAAATAACAGTAAATTGGATTTAAAGAAATTAAAAGAGAGTGATGTCGTTTTTTCAATAGGAACAGATGGGTTAAGTTCAAATAATTCATTAAGTATGTTTGATGAACTACGAAATGCTTTAATGATTCACGCCAATAGCAATATTACAAAATTGTCAAAAAAACTTTTAAAAGCTGCTACTTTAAATGGAGCTAGAGCATTGGGGTTAAATAAAGGTAGCTTAGAAAAAGGTAAACAAAGCGATATGATTGCATTTTGCCTTCCTGATGCTATTAAGAATAAAGAAGAGGTAGCCATGCATATTATTTTACATACAAAATATGTGAATAAAACTATTATAGGAGGAGAAGATGTTTGAGTTTCTTAGAATTTTATTTTTACCTCTTACTAAAACACTGGATTTCATAACAAAATATTTTAAAACCATTGTTTTTTTAACTATTGTATTTTTTGTTTTTTACGAAAGTGAGGGCAAAAATTTAGAAGTCGCTAATTTACAAAGAATCGACTTAACCGGTCCTATTTTGAATGTTGACAAAACATTAGAAGCCATACAAAATGCTTCAAAAAATGCAAATATCAAAGGGGTTTTGTTAAATGTAAACTCACCAGGAGGTGCTGTTGCTCCTTCTGTAGAAGTAGCTTATGCCATAAAAGAGTTAGCACTAAAAAAACCTGTAGTTGCATATGCTAGTGGAATAATGGCAAGTGGAAGTTACTATGCTTCTATTTGGGCGTCTAAAATAATTGCAAATCCTGGAAGTATGGTAGGTTCCATTGGAGTTATTTTTCAAGGTGCAAATATTGAAGAGTTAATGCAAAAAATTGGAGTTCAAACGCAAACTATTAAAGTAGGGCGATACAAAGAGTCAGGAACATTTGCAAGACAGTGGAACGCTATAGAAAAAGAGGAATTAACTCGAGTGATTGAAGATACTTATAGTATGTTTGTTCAAGATGTAGCAACTGCTAGAAACCTAAACCCCAAAGATCATGAACTCTATGCTGATGCCCATATCTTTACAGCCAGACAAGCAAAAGAAGTAGGGTTGATTGATGAGGTAGCCACGTTGAGTTTTGCCTACAACGAGTTATATACCTTAAGTAAAGTAGAAAAGCCAGTTTGGGTAAAAGAGGACAAATTAGATCGTTTTATAGACAGAGTTATGAGTGAAGCCTTTTCTAATTTTTCACTCCAATTTATGGATGGATTAAAGGCCTATTAATTCATAGTATAAAGAGTAAAAAAGTAAAAAAAGGCAAAGGAGTTTTCCTTTGCCCTTTTTTATAAGTCAATGACTATTAATCGCAAATAGATTCTTTTTCTTGAACTAAAGTACCTGTAACTACTTTATAAGTATCGTTTGCAATAACATACTCTTCATTAGTAGGAATAACAAAAATTCTACCACGTGAGCCATTGGTTGAAATATCTCTTGCCATTGAGCATCGTTTGTTGTTTTTAGTTGGGTCAATATTTAAGCCCATGTAATCTAAACCAGCACACACTTTTTCTCTGATTAATGCTGCATTTTCACCAATACCACCTGTGAAGCATAAGGCATCAACCCCATCTAGTGCAGCTGCGTATGAACCTACATATTTTTTAATAATATATGCAATCATATCAACTGCTAAACGGCATCTGTCATCGCCTGCTTCTCTTCCTTCTAAAACTTCTCTTAAGTCAGAAGATTTTCCAGAAACCCCTAAAATACCTGATTTTTTATTTAAAACATCAAGCGTTTCTTGAATATTTAATCCCTCTTTTTCCATCATATATTGTATGGCACCAGCACCAATATCTCCACATCGTGTACCCATCATAAGACCTTGAACAGGAGTTAATCCCATAGAAGTGTCAATACATTTGCCATTGAAAACTGCAGATACTGAAGAACCGTTTCCTAAGTGACATACAATAATTCTTGTGTTGTGTTTTCTGTCCAACATATTTCTGGCTTCATTAGAAACATAAAAGTGGCTTGTTCCATGGAAACCATATTTTCGCACTTGATGTTTTTCATATTGTTCATAAGGAAGAGGATACATAAATGCATAATCAGGCATAGTTTGGTGAAATGCCGTGTCAAAAACAGCAACGTTTGGTTTAGTAGGCATTAGTTCTTGACAAATTTCCATTCCCATAATATTTGCAGGATTGTGTAAAGGAGCTAATGGAATTAATTCTTTCATTTTTTCAATTACACGAGCAGTTACCATAACTGAACCAGTGAACTCTTCTCCACCGTGAACGGCTCTATGACCAATAGCATCGATGTCATCAATTGAGTTAATAACTTTACCCGCACCATCTGTTAGTGTTTTTAGTACCAATTCAATTGCTTCTTTATGCGTAGGCATTGAAACTTCAAGTTTAAGTTTCTTATCATCACCATATTCGTGTTTTAAAACTCCATCAATTCCAATTCTTTCACATAAACCAGTAGCTAAAACTTCTTTACTAATAGGATTCATTAATTGATATTTTAAAGATGAGCTTCCGGCGTTTAATATAAATACTGTCATTTCTTATTTCCTTCTAAAATTATTTACACTGTGTTGCAGTTATAGCAACTAAGTTTGAGATATCTTCTACAGAACAGCCACGAGAGAGGTCATTAACAGGTTTTGCTAATCCTTGAATAATAGGTCCATGAGCTGCTGCATTGGCGAATCTTTGTACGAGTTTGTACGAAATGTTTCCAGATTGTAAATCAGGGAAAACTAAAATATTAGCAGTTCCTGCTACTTTTGAATCAGGAGCTTTTTTCTTGCCAATGGCTTCAACAATTGCAGCATCTGCTTGCATTTCACCATCAAAAGCAAAATCTACATTTCTATCTTTTAAAATTTGAACGGCATTTCTAACTTTATCAACCATTGGATGCTCGGCGCTTCCCATAGTAGAAAATGACAGCATTGCAACTCGTGGCTCTAAGCCTACAACATTTTTAGCAGTAGCAGCTGTTGATGCTGCAATATCAGCTAGTTGTTCAGCAGTAGGGTCTGGTAAAACAGCACAATCTGCAAAAAGAATCAACCCATTGTCTCCGAATTTGCCATCAGATGTTTCCATAACAAATGAAGACGAAACAGTTTTAATGCCAGGAGCTGTTTTAATGACTTGAATGGCAGCTCTTAATACATCTGCAGTAGGAGAGTTAGAACCAGCAACCAAACCATCAGCATCGCCTAGTCTTACCATCATACAACCAAAAAAACGTGATTCAGTTGTTAGAATCTCTTTAGCTTCAACAGCAGTTAATCCTTTTGATTTTCTCAATTCAACCAATTCATTAACATACACATCCATTTTTGCAAAATCAGAAGGATCAATAATTAAAGCTCCCTCAATATTAGCATTGCATTTAATAGCATCAGATTTGATTGTTTGTGGATTTCCAATTAAAACAATTTTAGCTGTTTTTTCAGATAAAACTTGCTCTGCAGCTTTTAAAACTCTTTCGTCTTCAGACTCTGGAAGTACAATAGTTTTAAGCTCTCTTTTAGCATTTTCTTTAATACTATCAATTAGACCCATTTTATATTCCTTTCAAATTTAGTGAATATAGATTATAAATTAAAAGCGTAGCATTCAAATAGCATTTTAATTAGTAATCTAGTTGAAAGAATATTTTATATTATAATTAAGAAAATGTATACAAAAAGAGGTTTTTTTAAAATTAAAATTAGTTTTGGGAAGATTTGTAATCTTTATCTATTTTTATTTGTGATTTATAAAAATAACTTTAAGATTTAAAAGTAGTTTCTAACAAAAGCATTAAGCTTTTGTTAAGGTGAAAGTATCGTTTGCTATAACAAACTCTTCATTTGTTGGAATAACAAAAATTTTAACTTTAGAAGAACTAGCGTTAATTTCTCTTGCGTTACAATTTTTTACTCTATTTTTTTCACCATCAAGAACAATTCCCATAAACTCTAAATTTGAGCACACTTTTTCTCGAACTAATTCGGAGTTTTCTCCAATGCCTGCTGTAAAACAAATGGCATCAACGCCACCCATAAGTCCAGCATATGAACAGAGGTATTTTTTAATACGATTGCATTGCATTTCAATGGCTAAAGAGGCTCGCATATCTCCTTTTTTAGAAGCTTCAATAACTTCTCTTAAATCAGAACTAATACCTGAAACACCTAAAAGTCCCGATTTTTTATTTAAATAATCAATAACTTGTGTAGCACTCATATTTTTCTTTTCCATTAAATAAGCAATAACCGCTGGATCTAAGTCACCACTTCGTGTTCCCATTATTAAGCCCTCAAGTGGTGTTAAACCCATTGAAGTATCAAAGGATTTTCCATCTTTAACGGCACACATTGAAGAGCCATTACCTAAGTGACATACAATAATCTTAGCATTTTTGTTATTTAAAAGCTTTGCAGCTTCTTTTGAAACAAACGAATGGCTAGTTCCATGAAAACCATATTTTCGTACCTTATGTTCAAGATAATCTTCATAAGGAATGGCATACATATAATTTTCAGGCGGCATAGTTTGGTGAAATGCTGTGTCAAAAACAGCTATATTTGGTTTTTTAGGCATGAGTTCTAAACAAATTTTAATACCTAAAATATGAGCGGGATTATGCAAAGGAGCCAGTGGAATTAATTTTTCTAATTTTTTAACAACGCTGTCATCAATTAAAACACTTTGGCTAAAATATTCTCCTCCGTGAACTACACGGTGTCCAATCGCGTCAATATCTTCTTCAATTGAATCAATTACTTTTTGGTTCCCTTTAATTAAAAGAGCAAGAACATATTCAATAGCCTCTTTATGGGTGGGAAAGTTAATATCTTTGCTTGTTTTTAACTCATTTGCTTCATGAATAATGCGTCCATCAATTCCTATTCTTTCGCACAATCCAGAAGCTAAAACTCGATGCGTTGCATGGTTCATCAATTGATACTTTAATGATGAACTTCCCGCATTTAAAATAAATATTAGCATAGATAACCTTTTAAAATTTTTTATATTGTATCAAAATCTTTATTGATTAAATTTTAACTTTAGGTTGATTTTTGAGTTTTAAAAACATTAAAGCACTCATTATAGCGTCATTATAAGCATCATGTTTGCTTAAGTGTGGAAGATCTAAATCTTTTAAAATGGTGTTAAAACGTAAATCTATATGCCCTTGAGGAATGGCTTCAATTTTCCAATCATGGTATAAAGCAGATATCTCTACTGCTTTATTGGGAAGAGTAATTCCAATTAAAGGCTTAAGATGTTTATTGACCATAGCAATATCAAACTCTAAATAATATCCCACTAAAATTCTATTTCCAATAAAATCTAAAAACTCTTTTAAAACTTCTTCTATTTCATCTGCTTCAAGTAAGTCGCACTCTCTTATATGATGAACTTTAATAGAATCTATTTGCAATTTACTTTTTGGCTTAACACATCGTACAAATTTTTTACTAGCAACTATGGTATTGTTTTTAATTAACACAGCACCAATGGAGATAATGTCATCTGTTAAGACATTTAAACCCGTAGTTTCGCAATCAAAGCAGATAAACTCATCTTTACTGGGCTTATCGAACAAATAAAGATAGCTATTATCTGTTAAATTTTTTTTATTAAAATGGTTTTTTATGGTTCTAAACATAATTTAACTTATAGTGGAATTCGAGTTTTTTCTTTAACTTATTGACAATTTTAAAACTCTCTTTTAGCAAATCTTTTTCCATACTGTTTAATTCATTGGGGTTGATGTAGTTGTCTATTTTAGTACCAGCATCTAGTTTTGCAAGATTTGACTTAAGTTTTATAGTGGTTAAAAAGTTAAAAGCTTCAATTAGTTCTTGAGTAAACTCATGGTCAAAAACCCCTAATCTATTAAGTTCTTTTATTCGTCTAATAGTATTGGTTCTAAAAAGTTTATGTTCCAAACTTAAACTTCGTATCCCTTGTACTAAAATAAAAATCCCACCTTTTTTAATGTCAATTTGGTTAGGGTGATCTTTATTGTCGTTGTCAAAAACAAAGCCATCAAAAAAGCCAAGAGGAACATTAAATGAAGTAATAATTTTAGCAAAGTGCATAAAAAAGCTTTGTGAATTAGCACCCACTTTAAAAATATGCTCTTTTAACGATTGCATAAGTTTTTTATCGCCACTTGCACACACAGCATCGTAAAAAATGGCAAGATTCATAAAATCATCGCCTGTTTTATTGGTAATCCAAGAAAAAATCAGGTCTTTAAAATCTTTATGACGTCGGCACCAATAGGGGTTAGAAACCATAATATTACCCTCACATCGAGGAAACCCAAAATCAACTAAATATTGCGTATATTGTTGCGTGTAAGCATGGAGTTCTTCTTCTGAAATTTCGCAATCATCAGCAACAATTAACGCATTGTCTTGATCTGTTTTTAAAACTTGCTCGCCTCTTCCCTCGCTGCCCATAACCACTAAACAAGACTTTCCAATAAGTGATGGTGGTGCTGTTATTAAAAACAGTTTATTCATAATTTTTTGATTGAGTTGGTTAATAAGTTTCGAAATAAAGTCGATTTTTACTCCCTTAGCATTAAGAGAGCGTATAATTTTTATAAGTGAAATACTGGCTTCTTTTAGATCTTCTACGGTTTCGGCTTTCTCAATTTTGTTAGAAACTGAAAAGGTGTGTGTAGCAAAGAATGAAGAGAGCGAAATTTGGTCAAGTATTCCTACTATCTCCTCTTTATCGTTTGTAACGGCAACTCTTTTAATACCATGTTTGGTCATTAACACTTGAGCATTGAATAAAAAGTCATTCTCATAGACGCTAATAATACCTTTGGTTGAAATTTTCCCTACAATATCATCGTAATCCATACGATTTAAAATTACTTTTTGTCTGAAATCGGAGTCGGTAACGATATAAATATTCTTTTCTTCGTCATTTAATAATAAAGTAGGAACTTTCTCTTTTTTAATTCTTAAAGCTGCTTCGTATATGGTTGTATTATAGGGGATTATTACCGCTTTATGAACAGTAGCATCTTTAACTTTTGCCACCATCATATTGGAGAGTTCTTTGCTTTTTTCATTAGAAATGTTGGCATTGAGTTTTTGTGAAATAGATTGAAAAAAGTAGCTTTCTAATGAAGAGTTATCATGCAGAATTTTTATAAAAATCTCTCTATCTAGTGCATAACAAATGGTTTCTTGTGCAGTAACAAAAGCGTTTTTAGAATAATTTTCAAGCAAAGATTTTGCATCGAAAACTTCATTAACTGAATATAAAGAGATAACTTCTTCCTCTTTAATCTCTTGGACTACTCCTTTAATAATAAAATAGAGTTTTTGCGGATGCGTATTGCTTTGCTGGATGATTTCACTTTTTTTAAAATAGATAATGTCTAAGTTAGAAGCTATTTCTTCAAGTTGCTGCTTGCTTAAGTTGTCAAAAGGGTGGATGTTTTTAATAAACGAGGTTTGTTCTAAGATGCTCATGATACTTCCAAATATTATTTTTTTGATATATTTTAGAAAAGTGTAGCATATACTTTGTTGTAAATAACTTAGAAAAGAAGCAATAAAAGAACACAAGTGAAGCAAAAAGGAGTTACTAAAGAGAGTATTCTCTTTAGTAACTTAAATGGCTTAGTGGTCGACAGCTCCGTCGGCACCAATACCTGTTTCTGCACGAATATTTTGTGCGTCATACGATTCAATCTCTTTTTGAGCTCTTTGAGATTTATCTGTAATAGAGAAAAACCAAATTGATATAAACGCCGCAGTTACCGAGAAAAGGGCAGGGTGTTTATATGGGAAAATGGCTGTAGGGTAATGTAAAATTTCAACCCAAACCGTTGGACTTAATATTACAAGAATAACAGCCGTTAACAGACCAATAAATCCTCCAATAAATGTTCCTCTTGTTGTTAATTTTGACCAATAAATTGATAAAAATAAAATTGGGAAGTTTGCACTAGCAGCAATAGCAAAAGCTAGACCAACCATGAAAGCAATGTTTTGATTTTCAAAAGCAATTCCTAGAATAACACCAACTATTCCAATAACAATAACTGATCTTTTAGAAACTTTGATTTCATCTGCTTCTGAGGCTAAACCTTTTTTCATAACAATGGCATAAATATCATGAGAAATAGATGATGCTCCTGCTAAAGTTAACCCTGAAACAACTGCTAAAATAGTTGCAAATGCAACCGCTGAAATAAATCCTAAGAAAATATCTCCACCTACAACATGAGATAAGTGAATAGCAGCCATGTTTGCACCACCAATTAATTTTCCATTTTCAAAATAAACAGCACCTTCAGGAGAGTTTAAAAATACAATGGCACCTAAACCAATTACGGCAATGATTAAGTAAAAATAACCAATGAACCCAGTTGCATAAACAACTGATTTTCTAGCTTCCTTAGCATTTCCAACTGTAAAAAATCTCATTAAAATATGAGGTAATCCAGCAGTTCCTAGCATTAATGCCATTCCTAAAGAAATAGCAGAAATAGGGTCTGAAATAAATCCACCAGGAGCCATAATAGATTGCCCTTTATCATGAATTTCAACTGCTTTTGTTGCTAATGTTTCAAATGAGAAGTTAAAACTGGCCAATACCATGAATCCCATAAAAGTAACACCAGAAAGCAATAAAACTGCTTTAATAATTTGTACCCAAGTTGTTGCTAACATACCACCAAAAGTAACATAAACAATCATCATTACACCAACAAGGATAACAGCATACTCATAATCCATACCAAATAAAATCTGGATAAGCTTTCCAGCACCTACCATTTGAGCAATCAAATAGAGTGTTACCACCGATAAAGAACCAAATGCAGCCAAGATTCGAATCTCTTTTTGAGATAATCGGTATGCAGCAATATCGGTAAATGTAAATTTTCCTAAGTTTCTTAATTTTTCAGCCATTAAAAATAAAATTACTGGCCAACCCACTAAAAATCCAACTGCATAAACTAATCCATCGAATCCATTTAAATAAATCATTCCTGAAATACCTAAAAATGACGCAGCAGACATATAGTCTCCAGCAATAGCCATACCGTTTTGGAATCCTGTGATTCCTCCACCTGCAGTATAGAAGTCACTTGCCGATTTTGTTTTACTCGCAGCCCACTTTGTAATTCCTAATGTTCCTGCTATAAAAATAAAGAACATAATAATAGCAGAGATATTTAAATCTCTTTTCCCTTCAAATGAGGCATCTCCAGCAGCAAATAGTGCAATTGCACAAAGGCTTAATAGGGTAATTATTCTAAACATTATAATAAATCCTTTACATCATCTTTAATACTATTGGTTAAATCTTCAAACTCAGTGTTTGCTCTTCTAACATAGATTAATGTGGTAATAAAGCTTATTACAATAATCGCGGCTCCAATTGGATACGATACTGTCATAACACCTTCTCCTAATTTTACTGCTAGCAACTCTTTGTCAAAAGCAATTACTAGAACAAAACCGTAAAACATTGTCAAAACAAAAATCGAAAGTTTCAGTGAAAATGAATTTCGTTTCGATGTTAATTCTTGATACTTTGGATTTGCCTTAATTTTTTTGACTAATTCGTCATTCATACATTCCTCCATGAAATTCTTAAAAATAGGCTCATTTTAAGAGATTGTTTTTTAAACCTAATGATTAATTGAAATTACAACACTGCTAAAGTAGCAAACAAATAGCGTGAAAGTAGCAATTAAATAGCATTAAGTAAACCAAGCGTAATTATACACAGATAAAATAATGGAAAGCTATCATAAAAGCATATTAAGTAAAGGTTAAGTTATATAAAAAATGGTGTAACTTAATGAAACAAAATAGAAGAAAAAGAAGAAAGTTATGCCTTAAGGCTTAACCTTCATAAAATGTAGAGTGAGCAGGGGTCATATCTTTTAGTTTTAAAAACATCATAGAGGTCATGATGGCATCGTTTAGAGCATCGTGTTTTCCTAATTCGGGGATATTTAAAGTTTTCATAATGGTGTCAAATTTTAAATCAACAAATTGGTACTCTGAGTTTTTTTGTCTTGTTTTGTAATACATAGAAGAGACTTCAATGTTTCGGTTTGGAATTTTAATACCTAAAAATTCTTTGGTATATTTGTTAATCATAGCAATATCAAATTTAACATAATAACCTACAATAGGACGATTGCCAATAAAATCTAAAAGTTCAAAAATAGCTTCTTTTGCATTCATAGCATTTTCTAAATCAATGGGTCTAATTTGATGAATTTTAATAGAAGTTGCATTGATATTTTTAGAAGGTTTAACAAAAATATTGAGTGTTTTGCTCATTAAAACTTTGTTCTTTTTAATGATAACCGCACCAATGGATATAATTTCATCTTTTCGTGGGTTTAAACCTGTTGTCTCACAATCTAAACAGACATATTCGTCTTCAGGTTCATCTTCAAATAAACACAAAAACCGTTTCTCTTTAAGTCTTGAGAGTTGCCATTTTCTAAGTAAATTTTTAAACATTATGAAATCTTATCTATTTTAAACGTATAGGTAATAAACTTTTTAAAGCTGCTTACAATACTAAAACTGTCTTTAAGTAAATCTCTTTCAATTTTGCCCAATGTATGTGTATCTACAATATTGTCAATAAATTTTCCATCTTGTAACTTTTGAAGTTGTGCTTTTAAACGAATAGTATTAAGTAAATCAAAAGCTTCAAGCAGTTCACTGGCTTGTTCAGTTTCTAAAATTTTTCTTTGTTCTAGTATTTTAATTCGTTTAATAGTAGTAGTTTCTCGAATTTTTTCTCTTAATGCTAAACTTCTTACCCCTTGAACAATAGGAAAAACACCTGCTTTTTTAATATCAATATCATGAGTTTTAGTCATAAAATTGGCAATTTTACTTGGCGTTTCAAAAGTTAATGTTGCTTTTGCAAAGTATGCCATAAAGACATCTTTGTCGTGTAGTTTTTCAAACAAATCATCTTTTAAATTAATTAACAGCTCTTTTCTTCCAGCAACTGCAAAGGAGTCAAAGAAAATTGCTAAATCCATATAATTTTGCATATCAGGAGCTTCAATCCATTTTGCAGTATCTTTTTTATAATCTCTAACATTTTTACACCAAAATGGGTTAGAAACCATAACATTTCCTTCACATCGTGGGTACCCAAAATCAATTAAAATATCTGTCATGTTATTCATATACGGTCGGTATTGTTCCACATCAACATCATTACATACTACAAGGGCGTTATCTTGGTCGGTTTTTATGATTTGTTCATTCCTTCCTTCACTTCCCATAACTATTAAACAAGCATCTTTTTGCAGCTCTTTAGGAACTACTAGTTGATAGAGTTTTCGGTAAACTTTTAAGTTAAGTTGACCAATCAAGTTAGAGATATGGTGAACTTTTACCCCTTTTGCATTTAGGGTTTTAATAGTATTTATAAGCTCCGTACTGGCTTCTTTTAAATCTTCAATAGATTTTGCTTTTTTAATTTTCGAATCCACTACATAGGTATGATTTGCAAAGTGTGAAAGAACATCTATTTGTTCTAGTACTCCAATCATCTCGCCTTTTGAGTTTTTTACCCCAATTCTTTTAATATTTTTTTTAATAAGTAAGCTAAAAGCGTCAAATAAATAATCATCATTTTGAACAGATATTAGTGGGAAGATGGCTATTTCTTCAACAGGAATTGATAAATCTCTTCCTTCTAAAAGAACTTTCATTTTTAATAAGGAGTCGGTAATAATTCCATACTCTAACTCTCTTTGTACAATAATAGTAGAGGTTTTATACTCCATTGACTTTTGAATGGCATCAATTAAAGAGGTTCCTGCTTGAACCATACAACTTTCATGAATAACAGTATCATCTACTCGAGCAATCATAAAAGAAGAGAGCTCAGAAGTAAACTCTTTATTTTTTAACTCTTGTATTTTATTAACTAAATTATTTAAAAAGAAAGTTTTAAATTCACTGTTGCTCTCTATTAGCTTTAAAAAAATATCTTTTTTAAGTTCGTAACAGATTAAATCTTCATAGACGATAAAGGTATGCTTTGTTTTGCCATATATTAAAGAGTTGGCATCAAAAGAGTCTTCTTGGTGAAAATCCATAGCAAGAATATCTTCATTGTATTCGTGAACGGTCCCTTTTATAATAATAAAGAAATTACTGGAAACTTTTTCCGGGCTAATTAGAATAGTATTTTTTGGATAATAAGCAATGTCCATATTTTTAATACAAATGCTCATTTGGTTAGAGGTCAATACCTCGAAAGGGTGGATTTTAGATAGAAATGACTCTTGATCTCGTAAACTCATAAAAACCCTTTTAATTTAATTTTAATGATAGGCTAAGAGGTAGACTTATTTTATAAATAAGTTTTGAAATTAGTACTTTTTTATATTAAGTTTTTAGATAAATGTTCGCGTAAATATCTAAAAATTTAATATAAAAAAATACTATAAAGTATGCCCAAGGCATACTTTATATAGTATCACTTTTTAGTGATCGTGTGCTTCACCAGCACCTGAAGGAATTCTAATTCTTTCAACTAAATCTTGAATCTCTTGTGGAGGTGGAGGAGTCATTCTTGATACAACAAACGCTACTATTAAGTGTAAGATTGTACCAACTGTTCCAATACCTGTTGGGTTGATTCCTAAGAAATAATGTGCTGGATTTCCGCCTAAGAATACAAAGTATATAATGTATCCAAATGTAAAGATTAAACCAGTTAAAATACCTGCAATTGCACCTTCTTTATTCATTCGTTTATCAAATACCCCAAGGATAATTGTTGGGAAGAACGCAGCCGCAGCTAAACCAAATGCAAATGCAACAACTTGTGCAACAAAACCTGGAGGGTGTATTCCTAAGTAACCTGCAATTAAAATTGCAACTACTGCTGAAATTCTAGCCCACATTAATTCTGATTTCTCATTCATTGTAGATTTACCTGTTTCTGGGTCTCTAAAAATTACTTGACCTAGTAAATCGTGTGCAATAGAAGAAGCAATTACCAATAACAGACCAGCTGCTGTTGAAAGTGCTGCTGCTAAGCCCCCAGCTGCGATAAATGCAATTACCCAGTTAGGTAAGTTTGCAATTTCAGGGTTCGCTAAAACCATGATATCATTATCAACATATAGCTCATTTTCTATTTTACCGTTATTTTCAGCGGCAATACCATTAGTAGTGATTCTTTCACCATATGGACCAAAATCTTCTTCACCTTCAAATGCTGGTTTACCTTTAGTAAATGCACTTCCAACAGCGTATTGGATTTTCCCATCGCCATTTCTATCAGTCCATGCAAGTAGTCCACCATGTTCCCATGTTTTAAACCAAGCACCATTATTTGGAGTACCATCAGGATGTGTTAACTCACCGTTAACAAATGCTTTGTACTCAACATTTTGAACGTTTTTAATTAAGTTTACTCTTGAAAATGCAGCAACAGAAGAGATAGTTGTATACATAATCGCAATAAAAATTAACGCCCAACCAGCAGAAATTCTAGCATCTTTAACCGTTGGAACTGTAAAAAATCTTACAATTACGTGTGGTAAACCAGCTGTTCCTAGCATTAATGCTGTTGTTAACATAAACATATTCCATAAGTTACCTGGATCAGTATATTGTTTAAATCCTAAGTCCGTAACCGCTGTATCTAAGGCATGCAGTAAGTAGGTACCTTCAGGAATAACTCTTACTCCATCATTGAATTCAAATGTAATTTTTCCAAACATACCTAATTGTGGTAAGAATGTATCTGTTACTTGAAGTGATAAGAAAATCGCAGGAATCATAAATGCGAAAATCATAACTACATATTGTGCAACTTGTGTATATGTAATCCCTTTCATTCCACCTAAAACTGAGTAGAAGAAAACAATTGCCATACCAATAATAACACCTGTATTAACATCAACTTGTAAGAATCTTGAAAATACGATTCCAACCCCTCTCATTTGACCAGCAACATAGGTAAATGAAACGAAGATAACAGCAATAACTGCAACAACTCTAGCTGTGCTTGAGTAGTATCTGTCACCTACGAAATCTGGAACTGTAAATTTACCGAATTTTCTTAAATAAGGTGCCAATAACATTGCAAGAAGAACGTATCCACCTGTCCATCCCATTAAGTAAGCACCACCGGCACTTCCCATAAATGAAATAATCCCAGCTAGTGAGATAAATGAAGCAGCTGACATCCAGTCTGCAGCAGTTGCCATACCATTTGCTATTGGGTGAACTCCCCCACCAGCAACGTAGAAATCTTTAGTTGAACCCGCTTTTGCCCATAATGCAATACCAATATATACTGCAAATGAGACACCTACGAATAGATAAATTAATGATTGTAATTCCATGTTCTTCCTTCCTACTCGTTTACGCCGTATTTTTCATCGATTCCCGTCATCACTTTTACGTAGATGAAAATCAAAATAACGAACATGTAAATTGCACCTTGTTGTGCAAACCAAAATCCTAACTTAACACCAGATATACTAATGGTATTTAGTTGTTCAATAAAGATAATACCGCAACCAAAAGAAACAACAAACCAAACTATTAATAGTTTGATAATTGTGCTAATGTTTTCTTTCCAATAAGCTTGAGCTTTTTCTGGACTCATCTGTTCTCCTTTTTTAGTTTATACCTAATGAATAAAAAAATAGGTTATATTTCTTTAACCATTACTAAAGTAACGGGAGCAGTATAAAGAATGTAAATAGCAATTAGATAGCATTGATAATTATTTTAGAAAGTTTTTTGTTTTTTGTATGAATTTAAATGAAAGTAGCGTTTTTATGCCACTTTCAGAAGAGTTATGCCGAATAATATCGGTCTATTTTGTAGCCTAAACCTCGAATATTTTTTATAAAATCCTCTTTTAGCGATTTTTTTAATCGAGATATTTCAGCACGGATAGTAGGGTTGTCAATATCTTCTGCGTCCCAAACATCAATTCTAAAGCGTTCAAAATCTACAATCATATTGATGTTTAATGCTAATATATGAATAATTTCTAATTGTTTTTTAGTTAAATTTTGAGGTTGATTGTTAAAATAGAGTGTTTTGTTGGTTTTAGAGTAAGAGTAGTTTTTGGAAAATTTAATATGTGAAGTAGTCTGTTGTTCATTTTTTAAGATTTGGTTAATTTTAATACCAAGTTCCGCTAAATGAAATGGTTTTTTTAAATACTCTTTGCACCCTAAATCGTACCCTTTTGTAATATCTTCAATATCTTGTAAAGCACTAATAAATATAGTTGGAATAAAGATTTTTTTTTGATTTAAAAGTGTTAAAACTTCAAAGCCGTCTAAAGAAGGAACGTTAATATCTAAAATTAACAAATCGTAACTGCTATCAACAGAGTCAACTACAGCTTGACCATCTGTAAAGCTCTCAACTAGATGCCCAATGCTGCTTAGATATTCACTCATAGCATTGTTAAGCATTAACTCATCTTCAAGAAGTAATATTTTCATATTTTTTAAACCTATAAATAAATTTTGTTTCATCGCTGTTTGATTCTAGGTTGATTATAACCGAATTTTCATCACAAATCTCTTTGACAATTTTTAAGCCCAAACCAAAGCCTCCTTTGGCTTTGTTCTCTCTATAAAATTGGTTATTAAAGATTTTATCAATATTTTCAATGGTTTTAGAGTGTGTTTTTATTTGAAATACAACACTCTCTTCTTCTGTTAAAAGTTTAATGAAAATGGGTGACTCTTTAAAGGAGTATTTAATGGCATTTGAAAGATTATTGTCAATAATTCGTTGCAGTTCTGTTTCATTAAAATGAAGCATCACATCATTTTCTAAATTGGTTACAAAAAATAATCCGTTTGAAGTGGCAATATCATTAAAAAACTCAATTCTGCTCTTTAAGTAATGGGTAAAATCAAGTGTTTCTTTTACATATTGAACGCGATTTTTCTTAATCATATAGCTTAAATCTTCGTAAATGGTACTAATAATTTTAGAACCCGATTGAATATTTTTCAAATGGGGGTTATCAAAGTTTTGCATTCGAAGTAAGTCAATATTGGTTTGAATAATAAATAAAGGGGTATTTATTTCATGAACGGCTTTTTTCAAGAACTCCTTTTGAGCCAATAAAATATTGGTAAGTTCTTGAGTTTTTTCATTGACCTTTTCTTCAAGATTTTTATTTAAATCTTCTAACAAATGCGTTCTGTATTTAATACTGGTCATTGCATCATTGGCATACGTCACAATGGTTCTAAACTCTGTAAAGGATATTTTATTATGGTTAAAAGGCTTATCTTCACTTTGTGATTCTTTAAAATATTTCCCAATTTCACGCACTTCATTGGCAATTAATATAGTTGCATTTTTGTAAATAAAAATAGAGTAAAGCACTAAAAGAATAGTTAAAGAGATAATTTGCAAAACATAGTTAGCAATTTTTTCATCGTACTGATCTTGAGCTTCTTTAACTATTTTTTCAACGGCATCTAAATAGACACCTTTTCCTATTGTCCAATTCCAAGTATTATAAGAAAGAGCATACGATATTTTCTTAATATTGCGTTTCTTTTCAGGTTTGTACCAGTGGTACTGAACATAGTTGCCCTCCGGAAGTTGTGAGACTTCTATGAGTTGTTTAATAACTTGTATTCCATTAGGATCTATAAATTCATACAAGTTTCTTCCCATGTACTCCTTACTCTCTTGATAATAAATGGATTCGCCTTTAAAGCTATAAATAAATATATAATCATTTATGTCTGTTTTTAATTTAAGTTGATCAAGCGCTACTAAAATCTCTTTTTTAATCTGATCATCGCTTTTAGTAGCTTTATGTGTGTTGTGGTAATACTCTATAAATTTAATGGTACGAGAAATATCTTCTTTTAAAAGAATTTTTTGTTTTTCTAAATTATTTTGCTCAATAATATGAATTTTTTCTTGAAACTCATTAAAAGCGTTGGAAATAATGATAAAGGTAAAAAATGAGATAAGTAGAATAATGAAGATAATACTGTAAACAATAAGTTGATAAATACTTTTAACTTTAATCATCAAAATAAGAACCTTATGCAATAAGCTGAAAAGTAAGAATAGCGAATAATCATTAAAAGAAACGTAAATTTGTGGGGGAAAAGTAGTTGAAATAAATAAGTGTTACAAATAAAGAGTGGCGCGGTTGACGAGACTCGAACTCGCGACATCCTGCGTGACAGGCAGGCATTCTAACCAACTAAACTACAACCGCACCCAAACATATGGTGGTCGATATAAGACTCGAACTTATGACATCTACCTTGTAAGGGTAGCGCTCTACCAACTGAGCTAATCGACCGTTTAAATTAAAAAAATTTCAAAAAGAATTAATACAGCAATAAAAATAAATTATTGGTGATCCCTAGGGGATTCGAACCCCTATGGCAAGGATGAAAACCTTGAATCCTGACCATTAGATGAAGGGACCACTAACAAAATAATAATGAATACTGAACAATGAATGAAATAATAACAATATTCACTCTTCACTATTGCTTACTCATTATAACTGGTGACCCGTGATGGATTCGAACCATCGGCCACCTCCTTAAAAGGGAGATGCTCTACCGGCTGAGCTAACGGGTCAATGTGAGAATTTATTTTTAAGTGGCGCGGTTGACGAGACTCGAACTCGCGACATCCTGCGTGACAGGCAGGCATTCTAACCAACTAAACTACAACCGCACACTTTAAAATATTGGTGATCCCTAGGGGATTCGAACCCCTATGGCAAGGATGAAAACCTTGAATCCTAACCATTAGATGAAGGGACCACTTTAATATGGTGGTCGATATAAGACTCGAACTTATGACATCTACCTTGTAAGGGTAGCGCTCTACCAACTGAGCTAATCGACCAAAATTAAAGGGTTCTAAAACATCGAACACTTTTATACATTTAAACAATAGTGGTGACCCGTGATGGATTCGAACCATCGGCCACCTCCTTAAAAGGGAGATGCTCTACCGGCTGAGCTAACGGGTCGCTCTTGTTAAAATGGAGTGGAATTATATAAAAGAATTTCTATTTTGTCAAGTCTTTTCTTAAGAAATTTAACAAATTACAAAAAGAGGTTTTAGCAGCTTGCATTTGAACTTCTTTTCTATCCCCTTTGAATTGATAGGTAACCACCATTTTGTGGGCATTAGCTGAAGCAATTCCTATGATTACTGTGCCAACTGGTTTCTTTAATGTTCCACCACTAGGACCTGCAATTCCGCTTACTGCAATGGCATAATTGGCTTTAAATTTACTTAATGCACCATCTAACATCTGGCTTACTACTTCTTCTGAAACTGCGCCAAACTTTTCTAAGTCGTTTTTTTCAACATTTAGCTCTTGCATTTTAATCTCATTGGAGTAAGAAACAATGCTTCCATTGAAAATATCCGATGAACCAGAAAGCTCAGTTATTAAAGAAGCAACTAAACCTCCGGTACAAGATTCTGCACATGTAATGGTTTTTTTATGTTGACGCAACAGTTTTTGTAACTCTTGCATTTGTGTTTCGTTAAAAAGTTCATCAAACATAGTAGCTCCTAAAATGAAATAATTGGTGAATAATTGTAATAAAAAAAAGATTAAATTGCTTGAAAAGAAGAGGAAAATAAAAAATGGAAGTAATTAAAGAGAATATACAAGCCCAAAAGAGCTTGTATATTAAGGAACTTATGCCTCTTTTTGCGTTAAATCAGCTAAAAATTGCTCTTCATTGAAGTTAAGGTTTAAATATTCACATACTTTACGAATATCTCGTTCAGCATTTCCTAAACATGAAGTTGCACCTGGGCTTGGAGTCATATTAAAGATAATTCCATCGCCTGTATCAATAGAGGCTTCTCCTAGCATGAGTTTTTGTTTCTCTTTGTCTAAAACTTGTGGACGAACTCCTCCAAATCCTTTAGCGTACTCAATATCGCACTCTGTTAACGAAGGAACAATTTTTCTAGCATCGCTTAAGAAAAGTTTTTTATTAATTAAAGGAACTTCAAACATAAAGTTTTTTAGAACATAATTTCTAATTTCAGAATCTTTCAATAAATCCCAGAATATTTTTAAAATATCTCCATCTAAATTGAGTGTTTTCCAAAAGTCTAAATAGGTACCTGGCTTATATCTTTCAAGTTTTGGAAGCATTAGTGCAGTTGGTCCAAATCGTGTTTTACCATCAAGTAAAATATCTGGATCTCCATGAAGTGCTGCAAAAGGAAGTTTGTCATTTTGTACCATATATACTTTTCCATTTAAAAGATGTTTTTTCGTAACATAAAAACTTCCCGCCATTGGTAAACTTCCCATATGTTTTCCATGACCCATTTTATGGGCTAAAAACAGTGAATGAGCTCCTGCGTTGACTACTACAAATTTAGCTTTATAAAGTTCACCTTTTGTAGTTTTAAGCTCATAGCCATCGTCTGTTTTTGTAATATCTTCTACTTGACTGTGAAAAAATACATCAGTAACCACATCTTCACACGCTTGCGCTTGTTTTACTAACTCTTCCGTCATTTTTCCAAAATCTACCGTAGTATATTGGTCTCTAGCTCCCATAGCTACAATTGCTTCAGGACGGTCACTGCCATCTGGCATTTCAATTATTTTTGGCTCCAACTCTTTAAGTTTTTCTTTATCCCATAACTCTAAATAAGGAAACAGTTCTTTAAATTCATGGTATCGTTTAGTGATAAACTCAACTTCTTTATCACCCACACCCAATGCCATTTTTTGATGTGCAAACATAACTTTGTTTTCAAGTCCATATTGTAAACAAAATTTTTCAACCATTTTTGCGGTTCTTTTTGTTATTTTTGCTTTTTCTAATGTATAGTTTGTCTCAATATCACCTACGTGAATAGTTTGAGAGTTACTTGTACCTTTTGTGTTTAAGGTGGCAAGAGCTTCATATTTTTCTAACATACAAATGCTCTTAACATCAGTATACTTTGCCAGTTCATAAAACAAAGCTGCACCTGATATTCCGCCACCAACGATGACTACATCATAATTTTTATCATTCATATTTACAGTTCCTATCATTTTAAATATTATGCTGAATGTTATCATAAAAAAAATATAATTCCCAAATTAAACTTTTAAATATTTTAAAAATTATAGAACCATTGCCATTGGTAACACTTTATATATTAATTAGATATTCTTGATAAAACACAAGAATTATTTTAGTTATTTAATGTACCATTTCATTATGTTTAATTTTTTTAAGAAAAAAGAGAAAAAGAAATCCTCTTGTGGCGAAATATTTGTATGTAAGCATTGCAAACTCTCTTGCAAAGATTGTAAATCAACCTTTTGCTATTCGTGTTTTGCCAATGACCAAAATCCATGCCCAAGGTGTGGAAAACGAAATATTGACCCAAAATAAAACATTTCCTTTTTAAAATCTAATACAGATTTAACAAAAGCTTAGATAAAATCATCCCATTTTATGAAAACAAGGTAATTAAAAAATGGATTACAAAGATAGTTTATTACTTCCTAACACCAACTTTCCTATGCGAGGAAATTTGCCACAAAACGAGCCTGTGCGATATAAGCATTGGAATGATTCACATGTCTATGACAGAATGAAAACAAACCGAAAAGATGCCCCTTCTTTTACTCTGCACGACGGACCACCTTATGCCAATGGTAACATTCATATAGGACACGCTTTAAATAAAATTTTAAAAGATATTATTGTTAAGTACCACTATTTTAAGGGAAAATCGGTTCGATTTACTCCGGGTTGGGATTGCCATGGGCTTCCAATTGAGCAAAAAGTAGAAGAGAAAATTGGCGGTGAAAAGAAAAAACTTTTAGCCAAGTCTAAAATTCGTGAATTGTGTCGTGAACACGCGGGTAAATTTATAGATATTCAAAGAGAAGAGTTTAAACAATTAGGGGTTATTGCCGATTGGGAAAACCCTTATTTAACGATGGACTTTAAATTTGAAGCCAATATTTATAGAGAGTTATGTGCCATTGCTAAACAAGGGTTGCTTATTCAAAGAAGTAAACCCGTTTATTGGTCATGGGCTGCACAAACAGCGTTAGCAGAAGCTGAAGTGGAGTATGAAGATAAGATTTCTCCTTCAATTTATGTGGCATTTAAACACGAAACGTTAGATGCCAGTATTATTATTTGGACAACTACTCCTTGGACATTGCCTGCAAATACGGGAATTTCACTTAATGGGGAAGAAGAGTATGTCTTAACCACCGATAAATTTATTGTGGCTAAAAAACTGCATGACAGCTTAATAGTTAATGAAGTTATTAAAGGGGAAATTGAAAAAACAATTGACCCTAAAACTTTAGAAAATAGCTTTGCTATTAACCCACTTAATGGAAGAAAATCTAAAATAGTTTTAGGCGAACACGTCTTAATGGACTCTGGATCTGGTGCCGTTCATACAGCTCCAGGGCATGGAGAAGATGACTACAAAGTAGGGCTTATCTATGATTTAGAGGTGTTAATGCCTGTAGATGCTTTTGGAAAGTTTGATGAAACTATTGTGAGAGAAAAGTTATTTATTGACCCAAGTAAATATTTGGGAGTCAATGTATTTAAAGCCAATGAAGATATTTTAGCAGAGTTAGGCGATGCTTTATTAAAGCGAGTGGATATTAAGCACTCTTACCCACATTGTTGGAGAACGCATACTCCTATTATTTTTAGAGCCACAAAACAGTGGTTTATCTCTATTGATGATCAATATGGCGTACAAAATAAAACATTAAGAGAAAATGCTCTTGAAGTGGTTGAAAACTTAAAGTTTTATCCACAATGGGGACGAAACCGACTTAAAGCAATGCTTGAGGGAAGACCCGATTGGTGTATTAGTAGACAGCGAGATTGGGGAGCTCCTATTGCTTTTTTTAGAAATAAAAAAACCGACGAAATCATTTTTGATGAAAAAGTATTAAATTACACTGCCATGATTTTTGAACACAAAGGGTGTGATGCGTGGTACGATTTAGAAATTAGTGAATTGCTTTATCCAGGAAGTGGGTTAAACCCTGAAGATTTAGAAAAAACAACAGATATTTTAGATGTATGGTTTGATTCAGGTTCAACACAAAACGCCGTGCTAAGAAGCAGAAATTATGATGCGGGAACTTTTCCTGCTGATATGTATTTAGAAGGAAGTGACCAACACCGAGGTTGGTTTCAGTCTTCACTTTTAACCACGTTAGCTTCAAGCGAATGTGCTCCTTTTAAGTCGATTTTAACGCATGGTTTCACCGTTGATGAAAAGGGTGAAAAGATGTCAAAATCTAAAGGGAATGTGGTTGCTCCTGAAAAAGTTTTAAAGCAATATGGAAGTGAAATCTTAAGAGTATGGGTGGCTATGAGTGACTATCAAAGCGACTTAAAAATTTCAGACAATATTTTAAAACAAAATGCTGAACTGTATAGAAAAATACGAAACACCGCACGATTTTTATTGGCAAACATAGATGGCTTAGAAGAGTTTGTAGCCATTGAAAAAATGAGTGTTTTGGACAAATGGATTTTAAATAAAGCCAAAGCAGCGTTTGATGAGATTGAAAAAGCGTTTAGTGTCTATGAGTTCTCTAAAGGGTTAAATAAACTTAATCACTTTTTAGTGGTGGATTTAAGCGGAATTTATATGGACGTGTGTAAAGACAGATTGTATTGCGATAAGCAACACGATATTCATAGAACTGGCGCACAAACAGCCATGGCAATGATTGCTAAAAAACTTTTCTCAAGCCTTGCTCCTATTTTAACCTATACAGTTGATGAGTTGTTGGAGTATGCTCCTGCAATTATTAAAGGAAATGCCAAAGATGTGTTTGATTTAAACCATTATGAATTGCCTGAAGTTGAAAGTAAGCTTAACGAAGAACTCTTAATAAATGCTAAAGAAAAATTTAGTGAAGCAATTGATACACTCAAAAAAGACAAAACAATTAAAACTACACTTGAACTGGTGTTATACACTTCAAGCCAAGAGTTATTAGAAATGGGTCTCTTAGAGTTAGCTGATTGGTTTATTGTAAGTGAAATTGTAAGCAATAAACAAACCGATTGCAAAGTAGCATTTGAAGTAGAAGGAGATAAATTTGAAGTTTACCTCTCTTCTAAACACAAATGTCCTCGTTGTTGGAAGTTTACAGCACACAAAGAAGATGCGTTGTGTGAACGTTGTTCTTGCGTTGTGGGATAACTAAGAGATTATGTTTACCCAACCAGTTGCACTAGAGTTTATTTTTGCATCTATTGCTGTTATTTTAGCTATAACAGCAGTTTGTATTGTTTTAGTCAAATTAAAAAAATAAAGGGTTTTTATGTTTCCATTTAGTGATGAAGATTTACTTCCGGCTGTTACGTCTATAATTAAGACCAAAATTGCTCCTATGATGGCACAAGATGGGGGTGATATTGAATTAATTGCTGTTAAAAATGCTACTGTATATATTCAGCTTAAAGGTTCTTGTGTAGGGTGCAGTGCAAGTGGCAGTACTTTAAAATATGTAGTAGAAAAAGAGCTAAAAGAGGCAATTCATCCAGATATTAAAATTGTTAATGTGCCAATAGGGATGGAAGATAAAATTGAGGAGTTGTAATGATCAATGAGGCTCGACTGTTAAACGATGCTCATACACTATTTTCAAAACAAAAATATGATAAAGCACTCTTTTTATACGGTCAATTAAACTCACTGTTTCCTAGTAAAAAAGAGTATCAAATGTATGCTCTTTTTTGCGATATTGCCAGTGAAGATGAGCAAAAAGCAACCTCTTTATTTGATTATTTTAGCATTATAAAAGATAAAAATATAGATGAAGCCATTGAAAATTCTATGAATATAATAGAAGCATATGATGGCAATAATGAAAAAATGATAAAAATATTAAAAGAGTTAGCCAATTCAACTATTGAATCTCTTGATGCCATTACATATGATGATTTTATAAAACTTGTTGAAAGCAGAGGTTCTTTTCGTGTAGCATTTGAAGATATTATGTTCTCAACAAAAGTGGCTATTGATTCAAAAGAGGATTTTTTTGATTTTGTTAGTAAACTAATAGAAAATGATTTTAGCACAACGGCATATAACTATTTAGATGGCTTTAATGAATATTTTTTATACGATAAAAAAGTAGAAGAACTCTATAAAAAACTGGAAGAGAAAAAACTTGCAACTCAACATAAATAACCAAATTTTTACCGATAACACTAATGAACTAAATTCTAATGATATTTTTGTTCTTTCAAAAAACAATGAAAAATTTAAAGAAGATGCAACCAATAAAGGGTGTAAAGAGATTATTCTTTCAAGTAATTTAAAAGAGTACATCGATTTTTCAAGTATCAAAATTATTGGAATTACAGGCACCAATGGAAAAACAACTACCGCAGCTGCCATTTACTCTTTACTGTTAGATTTAGGGTACA
>JBAYYP010000027.1:0-25991 GCA_041672955.1 Arcobacteraceae bacterium | reverse complement strand
GAAGTGTTTACTCCAGCTGCGTTATCTATTCCATCAATATTTATTTTTCCACCATTTAGCGCATACTCAATTCTTGATTTTTGAGTGAACCCTAAGTTTCCACCTTCACAAACAATTTTTGCTTTTAAATCAATAGCATCAACTCGTACGGCTTCATTTTGTTTATCGCCTAAATCTATGTTGCTTTCGTTGCTGGCTTTTACATAAATTCCTACACCACCGTTAAACAACATATCCACTTTCATAGTTAAAAGTCTTCGGCAAAGCTCTTCCCCACTCATACTTTTTTTAGTTGTAACTATTAGTTTTTTAATCTCTTCACTTAAAACAATCTCTTTAGATGCACGTAAAAAGATACCTCCACCTTCTGAAATTAAAGCTTGATTGTATTGGCTCCAACTTCCATTTTGTGAATAAAAGAGTCGTTTTCTCTCTTCAAAGCTAGTTACTAAAATAGGTGTTGGGTCTATAAAAATTTCTTTATGTCCAATTGCAGCAATAAGCTTGAACATAGAAGATTCAATTAAAGCATTTCCAAACACATCGCCACTCATAGAACCAATTCCTACTACACTAATTGGTTCTTTATATATATCAATGCCCTCTTCTATAAAGAAACGCTTTGCAGACATTAATGCACCCTTAGCAGTAATTCCTAAATCTTTATGTCCAAAACCATTGCTTCCTCCACTTGCAAACGCATCGCCTAACCAAAATTCACGCTCAATGGCAATAGAGTTTGCGACGTCACTCATAGACGCTGTTCCTTTATCTGCAGCAACCACAAAGTAAGTATCATCTTCATCGTAAGCTACAATTCGTTTATCACGAACAACTTCATCATTTTTAACATTATCAACTACATCAAGTAGATTATTGATAAACTCTTTATAAACAGCGGTGAACACTTCTTTAGTAATATCATCACTGTTTTTATGTATTACAAAACCGCCTTTAGCTCCACTTGGAATAATAATAGAGTTTTTTCCCTCTTGTGTATTAACCAATGATTTTATCTCTTGTCGGTAATCTTCATGTCTATCCGACCATCTAATACCTCCACGGCTAATATTGGTCATTCGTAAATGAATTCCACAAAAATCGTGGTGATAAACAAAAGCCTCAACATTGGGTTGAGTCCCTTTTAAGTTTTCAGAAAACTTTTTTGTATTTATTTTAAAAGCAATTGCTTCTTTTTCAAAATAGAAGTTAGTTCTTAAAAGTGTTTGCAATAAAGCCATTGTGAGTTTTAAAATCTTATCGTCTAAAATATTAGGAACATTTTTAATGTGTACTTCTATTTTTTCCTCAAGTTCGCTTAGTTGCTTCTCTCTTTTCGTAGCTTTTGGGTCAAATTTTACACAGAAATAATCAACAAATAAATTCGTAATCTCATCGTATTTTGTTAGGGTACTAATAATTGAATCAGAATTGATAGTAATTAGCGTTTGATCTAAATACTCAATCATAGCACTTAGCAAAGAAATTTTTCTCAAAGATAGATTTTGTTTATAAACAAGAGAAAAAAGTTTTGTTCGTTTAATATAAGAGTGTTTTAAACTTTCAGAAATAACATACTCTATATTCTCTTTTGAAGCTTCAATTTTTTCATTTTTCTCTAAATTTAAATTGAATCGAAGGATATTAACCTTTTTTTCTTCCTGCGTAAGATGATAAGTAATTTCATCAACAATTTCAAATCCAAAATTATGCAAAATAGGTACAATAGAAGAGAGATATATATTGTTTAACGAATATATTTTAATATACGACAGATTATTTCTATAATCAACGTGCGTAACTAGCCCATCTTTTTCTATCTCTTTAAAAAGCTCTTTAGATATTTTGAAATCCTCTTGCGTGAAAAGTTGAGAGCAAATTGCATCTAAGTGTGAGTTTCCCATAAAATCCCTTGTGTGTAAAATGTGTAACCCTTGTTCTGTTTATGCTCATTTTAAAATCATGAATATTTTTACAGAAAAATTGTCAATTAGTTTACAAAAAAACAACTAAGAGGTAACTAATACGAACAATATTTTGAATAATTTTGTCAAATATTTAGAAATATTTCAGATTTCAAAGCTTTTTCTCTTGAGCAACGGAAATAAAAGTCATTTTTGTCTTATTTTTTAATTTAATCTAAAATATACAAAGCCAATTCATCGGCAAGCAAATACTCTTTTGTGAAAAGAGTGTTATCTTTAATATATACTTTATTCTCTTCTATTAAATGTTCCACTCTTACCTTTTCATTTGGTGTAAACAAACTCATCTCTACTCCAATAAAACAACGAAAGCCCAACAACACTTTTTCCATTTTTATATCTTCTTTACTTAATATCTCTTCTTCATACTCCAAAGGAGCTTGTATATATTTTTCGATATCTTTATGGGTATAAGCTCTTTTGTAATTAACATAACCAACAGCACCAGCTCCTATGCCTAAATACTCTTTGTGTTGCCAATATCCAATATTATGAAGACTTTGAGAGCTTTTGCTTTGCGCAAAGTTGGCTATTTCATACTGTTTATAGCCTTTGTTTTCTAAATACTCAAAAAGCTCTTTACTTAAAAGTTCGTCATCTATTTTTAAACTATTTTTTTGAAAAAACTTTGTTCCCTCTTCTAAAATTAAGCTGTACGCACTAATATGATCAACGCCAAATGATTTTATAATATCAATATCTTTTTTTAAAGATTCCATGGTGTCATTAACGACTCCATAGATTAAATCGCAGTTTATTTTTTTAAAACCTACTTTTTGTGCTTCTTGTATGGCTTCTTGTGCTTTTTGTGCATTATGAGAACGCCCTAAAAAAGTTAATTTTTTTTCATTAAAACTTTGAACACCAAAACTTATTCGATTGACTCCATAAGTAAACATCTGTTGTAACCACTTATGTGTAGCACTATTGGGATTGGCTTCAACAGTTATTTCTGCATTGTTTTTTAAATACGGGTTGATTATGTCAAAAACTTCTTTGTACTCCAAAGCTTCAATGCAACTGGGCGTTCCTCCTCCAATAAAAAGAGTTTCAATGGTTTGGTTGTGCGTTGTTAAGGCACTTTTTAATTGTAATTTCAAAGCTTCCATATAGGTTTTTTTCAGATGAAATAAGTTGCTGTATGAGTTAAATGCACAATAAAAACATTTGCTGTCGCAAAAGGGAATATGAAGGTATAAAAGCAATTTTTAATCCTAACTTTAATATAATTTACTCTCAATTATAAGGGAAAAATGATTTATGGCTGATAAAAGTGAAGAGATACCAACACAAAAAAATGATAAAAATTATCGACCAAATGTCGCAGCAATTGTTCTATCAGCAAAATATCCTTTAAAATGTGAAGTTTTTATTGCTTCAAGAACCGATGTAGAAAATGCTTGGCAGTTTCCACAAGGGGGAATTGATGAAGGTGAGACCGTAAAAGAAGCACTTTTTAGAGAGCTAGAAGAAGAGATTGGTACCAATGACATTGAAGTAATCGCAGAATATCCCGAATGGGTAAGTTATGATTTTCCACCTGCAATTGCTTTAAAAATGAAACCATATGATGGACAAATTCAAAAATATTATTTAGTAAAGCTCAAAAAAGGAGCTAAAATTAATATTGGTACCTTCCATACTCCTGAATTCAGTGAGTATAAGTTTGTACCTACTAATAATATTTACGACTATATTACTTTTTTTAAACGCACTGTTTACAAGCAAGTATTAAAATATTTTAAAAATGAGGGTTATATTTAACATGCTAAAAGTATTAAAATTTGGGGGAACCAGCGTTGGAACTCTTGAGAGAATTAAAAATGTTGCACAAATTATCAAAAAAATAAAAGATGAAGGGCATGATGTTATTGCCGTTGTTTCAGCCATGAGTGGAGAAACCAATAAACTCATTGAATACGCTGAAAGTTTTTCTAAAACTCCCAGTGAGAGTGAAATGGATATGCTTCTAAGTTCAGGAGAAAGAGTTACTTCAGCACTTTTATCTATTGCACTCAATGAAATTGGCTATAAAGCTACATCTATGAGTGGAAGAGAAGCTGGAATTGTAACGGACAATTGTCATACAAAAGCACGAATTGCACATATTGATACAAACAATATGAAAAAAGCATTAGATGAGGGAAATATTATTATTGTTGCAGGATTCCAAGGAGTTACTGAACAAAACCGTATTACCACACTAGGTCGTGGAGGAAGTGATTTAACTGCAGTTGCCATTGCTGGTGCAATTCACGCCGATGTTTGTGAAATTTATACCGATGTTGATGGCATTTATACAACCGATCCTAGAATTGAACCAAAAGCAAAAAAATTGGATAAAATTTCATACGATGAGATGTTAGAATTGGCATCATTGGGAGCAAAAGTGTTACAAAATCGTTCTGTTGAAATGGCAAAGAAACTCAATGTTAATTTGGTTTCAAGAAGCAGTTTTACACCAGACGTTGAAGGTACATTAATAACAAAGGAAGAGAATATTATGGAAAAACCATTAGTTAGTGGTATTGCTTTAGATAAAAATCAAGTTAGAGTAAGTATATATGGCGTAGCCGATAAACCAGGAATTGCAGCTTATATTTTTACTGCCCTTGCAGATGCAGATATTAATGTTGATATGATTGTTCAAACAGTAGGCGTTGATGGTAAGACGGATATAGATTTTACCATTCCTACTGAAAATTGGGAAATATGCAAAAAAGTTATGAAAACCTTTGAAGATCAATCTGAAAATATTGATTACAATGAAAAAATTTGTAAAGTCTCTATTGTAGGTGTTGGAATGAAATCTCATACAGGCGTGGCTTCAAAAGCATTTTCTGCTTTAGCTAAAGAGAACATTAATATACGAATTATTTCCACAAGTGAAATTAAAATTTCAATGATTATTGAAGAAAAATATGCTGAACTAGCAGTTCGAGCACTTCATGAAGCGTATGATTTGGATAAATAAGCGTGCAAGAATTCCTAAACTGGACTATTGATACCATACGAGAAGATAAGCTTATCTCTCCTTGGCTTGAAGAGAAAAAATATGAGTGGACTCCTTTGGTTGCTAAGTCAATTTTAAGCCTTTTGGATAAAAACCGTTCTGTTATTATTATTACAGATAAAGAAAGAGAGTGGTTTTTAGAGTATATTTTATTAAATATCAATCACACCAAACTCAATCGTCCTTTTTTACCTTTTTATGATTTTAGAGCTTTTTATAGACAAATTGATAATCCAAAACAGTCTGAAGAGGATATTAGCTTTATAAAAGATATGCTCAATATTTCATTTCCCAATGGATACTGCTTTTGGTATATTGGGCGAAGTCAAGATATTAGAGCTACCATTCCAAAAATTAGTAAAAACTCGTTTCTTTGGCTTTTTGATGAAGAGAGACAAAATGCGTTTAATCTAAGAAGTAACGATGAAGCTTTAGACATGAAACTTTTACAAATGTTTCGTTTGTACAATAAAACTCTAAGTGCTGCTCTTTATGCACAAGTAAATGTAGAAAATTAAGATGGCAAAACTACATATAAACACCTCTTCTATTTTAATTGTTAATGATATTTCTAAAAGTATAGAAGAGTTGGTTGCCTCACTTCCTCTTCACTCTACTAGGATTATACGAAACGAGTTATCAGCAAGTGATGAGTTTTTAATTGCTCAATCTAATGCTTCTATTAAAGAAGCTTATATTGCTAGCAATCAAACCAAATATATTCTTCTTTGTGGATCAACTTTTAGAAAAGAAGCTCAAAATGCACTTTTAAAGGTTCTTGAAGAACCTCCTTCTAATATTGTATTTATACTTGTAACGACGTCAAAAACATCCTTACTTTCTACTATTATTTCACGATTGCCTTTAAAATATTTAAAAACCAAATCTACTGTGCCCTCGTGTGAACTCAATATTATAAGTATGGATTTAAAACAAGTTTATGCTTTTCTAAAAGAGAATCAAAGAATTTCAAAACACGAAGCCAAAGAGTTAGTGGAAGCACTGATGATAAAAATAAATCAACAAAAAATACGTCTTTCAAAAAAAGAGTTGGAAAGTTTTTCAACTTCAATTAAACTTTTAGAACTAAACTCTCGCCCTATTAATATTTTAACCACCCTTTTATTGACCCTACTTCACTCTAAAAACAAACTTCCCCATAAGGTATAGTTATGTATAAACTCACAATTTCTGATTTCAATAAAGTCTATTCTGAGTTGGGGTGCGATAAAACGGGTGTTAAAATTTTGAGTAAAAAAAGCCAAATTAATACTATTTTTATTAAAAACCTTCATGTGGGAGCTGCTAATATTTTAAAACAAGATGCCTTGTCTATTGGAGCAGATTTAGCTGTTCCTATGGGAGTTATAGTTGCTCGTGAAAAGTATGTCAATGCTATTTTAATTGCTACAAATAAACAACTAGAACTCTTAAGCCGTAAAGAGTTAGCCCAACCTTTTGGTTTAAAACAAATTGCTAAAGAGTTAAAAAAGTTTATTTTTCCACCATTAAAACCCACTCAAATTATGGGTGTTATTAATGCCAATGATGACTCTTTTTACCAAAATAGCCGTTTTAACGGACAAGCGGCAATTCTTAAAATAAAAGAGCTTATAAAAGATGGTGCTTCTATTGTTGATTTAGGAGCGGTTTCAAGTCGCCCGGGAAGTGTTGCTGTCTCTTCACAAGAGGAGTTAGCTCGAATTGAACCTATTTTAGATGCCATTTATAAAGATAAACTTTATGAAAAAGCACAATTCTCTATTGATTCGTATGAACCTTTAGTCATTCAAAAAGCACTTGATTGTGGATTTACTATTATTAACGATATTACGGGTTTAAGTAATGACAAAGTAGCAATTTTAGCTTCCAAATATAATGCTAAAGTAGTTATTATGCATATGCAAAACACACCACAAACTATGCAAGATGAACCTTTTTATGAAGATGTTATTGAAGAAGTTCATACTTTTTTTAAAGAGCGTATTCAAAAAGCAGAATCATTTGGAGTTAAAGAGATTGTATTAGATGTGGGAATTGGGTTTGGAAAAAATCTACAACACAATTTAACCTTACTTAAAAATCTTGAACATTTTAGATATTTTGGTCATGAACTTCTAATAGGTGCTAGTCGAAAATCAATGATTAATAGTATTGTGCCTTCAAATGTTGAGCAAAGACTTCCAGGAACGCTGGCTCTTCATTTAAATGCTATTAAAAATGGAGCTTCCATTGTGCGTTGTCATGATGTTAAAGAACATTTTCAAGCCATACAAGTACAAGAAGCCATTTTAAACTCTTAAACCTTCTTAGATTTTAGGAATAACTATATGAAAAGAAGCTCCTTTAAAATGCTCATTATCAATAATCATCTCTTTGTTTATTACGCATAAAGAGCCACTAAATTTTTTCTCGATAATCTCTTTACTCATATAAAGCCCTATTCCTGTCCCTTGACTTTTATGTTTAGTTGTAAAGTACGGGTCAAATATTTTTTCTATAATTGCATCACTTACTCCACCTCCATTATCTAAAATAGATATTTCATTGAACTGCCCATTACTCTTACTTACAATACAGATTTTTTTATCAACAATATCTTTTTCAATCATAACATCTTTGGCATTGTTTAAAACATTAATAAGAACCTGAGAAAGCTCACTGCTACTTCCCATACAAAACAACTCTTTTTCATTAAAATGAGTTACAATTTTAATGTTATTGTCTTTATACGAAGCAAAAATAATTTTTAATGTGTTCTTTAAAGAGTCAGTCATATTAAACTCTTCTTGTGTTAAATCTTGTCTAAAAAACCCTCTAAAATCTTCTATGGTTTGATTTAAAAAAAGAACATATTGCATAATGTTATCTAAGGCTTTAACAATATCTTCATTACTAGCTATTCCTACTTGCATCTCTAGTTTCATAGCAGAAGAAGTCGTACTAATTGCACTTAAAGGCTGTCTCCATTGGTGAGCAATGTTGCCTATCATCTCTCCTAGTGCTGCATAGCGTGATTGTTGAATAATTTGTTTATCTTTTTTTCGATTCTTTTCAACTTCAATAGTTACTTTTTGTTTTAACGTGTCGTTTAAATGGCTTAACTCTTTTGTTTTTTCTTGAACTTTTAACTCTAAGGTGTCATTGAGTGACTTTATTATTTGTATATCGCTGTTAATTTTATCTTTAGCAACAATGAGTTTTTCCTGGTTGTTTAAGAGCTCAATAAAGAGTTGTTTTAAATAGTTTGCTAACTCTTGATACTCAATAATCTTAAGTTCTAAATCTTCTTCTTCTAAATCTTTTTTTTCAAAAAAATTCTTTGCATAAATTTTTAGATTTTCAATGGGTTTAATAAGAAGTTTATTAATATAATAGATAAAAAAGCCCATTATTACAATTGAAAGAAGCGTTACAATAGTTAAATCTTTATAGACCCAATATCGTGTTGTTTTAAAAGATTCATTAGAAAGGCTCATTTTAAGATTTAAAGGGCTTTTTTGAGAATCAAATGTTAAGTTTGAACGGTATCCAACAATTTCATTTTTCTCATGTGTTAGATGGTTAAATTTTGTTAAAAATTCTAATTCTAGTTCATTATGATTATTACTTAAAATAGTTTCATTGTTATACAGTAAACTAATTTCATCAAGTTTGCTTATTTCTTTTAGATTTTGAATAAATTTATAGCTATGATTAAGTTCAATTCCTCCTACAAAAATACCAACAATTTCTCCATTTGCATCATCTACTATTCCTTTTGAAACAACAATAAAAACCAACTCTTTGTTGTTAATATTAATATGAATCAAGCTTCGTTTTAGTGTAGAACTTTTAATTTTCTTTAACTCTTCCAGCAAAAGAGTAATATCATACAAAAACAATCCTCCAACAGCACTGGAAGAACTCTCTTCCTTATTGTTTTTGAAAGGTATAATTGCTGTAAAATCAAGTGTTTTGGGAACAGTTTTATTTAACTCATTCTCTATTTCTTCAATACGGTTCTCTCTAATTTTTCTTATTTCACTTTCTCCAAAAGAAATAAGGTTAATTACTGATGAAATTTTTTCTATTTCATAATCAAATATAGTTTGAGAAAGTCGCATACTTTGCTCAAAATATTTTTTAGATTCACTGTAAATCAACTCATTTTTACTATTTTTAGACAAAGCAATAGTAACCAAAATTGTAGAAGTTAACGCAATTAACGTTAAAACAATAAAAATAGTTTTAATACTAACTTTAAGTTTTTTTTTCATTAATTACTATACCTAAAAGCTTTTTGTTTAAGCTCTTTTAAATGCTCTTTTGAAGTGTTAGTATCAACTATTTCAAACTTACCTGAATAAATTAAAGGAGTGGGTTTTTTTAACAAATCCAGTTTAATGGCTTCAGCCATAGCAACGCCATTGTCATCATTCATTCTCATAACGGTAACATCGAGTTTTTTATTTTCAATCATATTTAGCTCATCACTTCCCCCACCCCATCCATTAATAATAATTTTATCAAGCAATTTTAGCTCTTCTAGTGCTTCACTTGCACCAAATGCAATATCTGTTGAACAATTGTATATGAAATCTATTTCATTAATATCTTTATGTTCTAAAACAATCTTTTTGGCTATTTCTTTACTAACATAGGTATAAAAAGAGGCTTCAAGAGCATATTTATTTTCATCAAACATATTAATAAAGCTGTCTCCTCTCATTTGACTAACATACCCTTGATTGTGATACAACATAATATATTTTCCACCGTCTGGAAATTTTGTCTTATAATAGTTTGCTAAAAGTTTTGTTCCTTCAATATGGTCAAATCCTACATACATAAAAGGCTGATTTTCTCCCCACTCTTTTAAAGGGGTAGTTATATTTTGTAAAATTAATTTAGGTTTTTTTTGATAAATAATTTGAGAAATTAACTTCTTATGCCCATCAATATTAAGCGTAAAAAACAGATAATCGTTGTTATTGTTTAAAATTTCTTTAAGTTTTTCTTTCAACGTGTTCACATCGTTTTCATCTACAAAAATGGCTTGAATTTCATACGGAAGTTTCAACTCTTTCATTCTGGCTTCAAATGAACTTTGACTTCGTTTCCAATAGTCTGTGAGTTGGTTTCCTGGATACAAAATTGATATTTTTACTTTTTCTTGAACATTTTTTTGAGTATTTTCATTAATAACTGAAGAGTTTTCAACTATTTCATTAAACTGTTTCATTAAAAATTTTTGTTGCGGATTTTGTTCAACATATTCATCTATTGTCCAAAAATTATTAGAAAAAAGAAGAGTAGTTGTAAGAGTTAATAATAAAATGTGTCTCATAAATATCCTTTTGCGTTAATTTAGAGTTAAATTCTACAATATCTCATGCAAGGTATTAGCTTTTTCCATCCATTTTTTTAACGATTCATGGTCTTCTTTTTCCACCATTTCTTTAACTAAATTCATGTGTCCTAAAAACAAATCAATAGAGTGCAGAAGGTTCTTTTTATTTTGTCCAAAAATATCACTCCACATTTGAGGGCTAGATTTAGCAATACGGCTCATATCTTTAAATCCGCCAGCAGCGAGTGCAATAATGGCTTTAGACTCTTCATGGTTCATAACAGTATTGGCTAAACTAAATGAGATAGCATGTGGTAAATGTGACATAAAACAAGCATGAACATCATGGTCTTTTGCATCCATAACCACTATTCTCATTCCAATGCTTTGAAAAATTCGAAAGGCTTTATTGACGTGATTGTTTTCATTTTTTTCTAAATTACACAAGACTACCGTTTTGCCTTCATACAACTCATCAATAGCCGCTTTAGGACCTGATTTCTCTGTTCCCGTCATGGGGTGTGCTGCTATAAAGTTTTCTCTTATTTGTGGGGGAATATTGTTAACAATAAACTCTTTAGTTGAGCCCATATCAATAATAGTAGTAGTGCTACTAATATCTAAAAGTTGTGGAAATAATTTAATAATGGCATCAACAGGAATGGCTAAAATAATCACATCTGAAATTTTCTTAAGTGTTTCAAAATCAACAATTTCGTCAACAAGTTTTAACTCTAAAACCTCTTTTTTGGTCTCTTCTTTATGTACATATCCATATACATTTTTTGCAATTCCATATTTTTTTACCGCTTTTGCAATAGAGCCTCCCATAAGCCCTAGCCCAATTATGCCTATATTCACATCGTAACCTTTAAATAAAATTAAAGAAAAAATTATATCTTAATCATCCTATAAAGTTTATTTAGTTATATTATCTGCTTTAATTTATACAAACTACTAAGGATTACTGTGAAAACAAGAGTTGCTTTTCTCTCTATTGCTTTAGCCACTGCGTTAAATGCTCAAACCATTCAAAAGATTGAGTTTACAAACCTTTCTAGAATTTCAACAGAAATTGCCACTGAAACTGCAAATATCAGTGAGGGCGATACTTTAGACATAGACAAAGTCAACAAAGCAGTAAAAGATTTTTACAAATTTGGATATTTTGATGACATTCAAGTTCTTGATAATAATGGCATCTTAGAGTTTGTTTTCAAAGAAAAACCCTCTGTTGCTAATGTGGAAATGAGTGGTTACAAATCACGTCAAGATGATATTCAAACGGTCATTAAACGAATTGGTCTCTCAAAAGGAACTATGTACACCAAATCTAAAGTACAACAAGCCAAAGAGTCTTTATTAACAGAACTACAAAGAGAAGGTTTTGTTAATTCGGTTGTAGAAATTGAAGTTGAAGAGATTACTGACTCTTCGGTTGCTTTAAAAATTGAAGTTAATAAAGGTGATGAAATTATCATCAAAAAAGTCAACTATTATGGGGCAACTTCTTTAAAAAAAGGCGACTTTGATTTAGTAACTGCGAATAAAGAAGAAGATTTTATTACATGGTGGTTTGGTCAAAATGACGGAGCTGCACAAATAGAACAACTCCCTTATGAAAACTTACGAATAAATGAACTCTATTTTGAACATGGTTTTTTAGACTCTGCAGTTAAATCTCCTTTCTTGAAAGTTGACTTCTCTTCTAATGAAGCTAAACTTGATTTTTTTATTGATGAAGGTCCACGATATAAAACAGGCGATATTGTTATTTATTTAGATGCTTCTATTTTAGATCCTCAGACACTTTATGAAGAACTAAAACTTAAAAAAGACAAAACATTTAATATAAAGAAACTTCGTGACGATGCAGAGTACATTAAAACACAAGTAGCTGACTTAGGGTATGCCTTTGCACAAGTTAAACACGATATTAACAAAGATACCACACAAAACATAGCCAATGTTGTTTTTTCTGTTATTCCTGGAGAAAAGGTTTATATTAACGATGTTTTTATTTCAGGAAACACCAAAACTCTTGATAGAGTTGTACGAAGAGATATCTATTTATCGCATGGGGATCTGTTTAGTTTAACTGATTATAAAGACTCTATTTTAAAACTAAAAAGAAGTGGTTTTTTTGAAGATGTAACTATTGATCAAAAAAGAATTTCTGAAGATAAAATGGATTTAATTGTTAAAGTTAAAGAGATGGCAACAGGTTCAATAATTTTAGGTGGGGGATATGGTTCATATGATGGATTTATTATCAATGCCTCTATTCAAGACAGAAATATTTTCGGTTCTGGATTAAATCTTGGATTTTCGATTGATACTTCGGATAAACGAAATAACTATTCTCTTTCTTTAGCAAATCCAGCTATTAGAGACAGTGAATACAATGGTAAAATTAAACTCTATAGTAGTACTTTAGAAATTGACAGAACAAACAGTTTTGGAGAGTATGAACTCGATAAAAAAGCAACTGGTTTAATTGTAGGAGCAGGAAAAGAACTTATTCGAAATGTTTATGTTGGTATGGATTACAAAATTGAAACCGTTAAAGAACATTATGATTACTCTGTTGGTTACCTTGGAAATCAACGACAAAACAATGACTATTTATTAAGTTCATTAACGCCTTATATCAACTTTAACAATACAGATGACTACTATTTTCCTCGAAATGGATTTAATGCAGGAACTTCTTTAGAGTTTGCAGGAGTAGGTGGCGATGCTAAATATTTAGAGAGTTCAAGTTACTTAAAATACTATTATTCACTTGAACATATTATTGATTGGGATGCTGTTTTTAGATACCGAGGTCAAGTTAAAGCTATTGTAGATAATGGAATGGTTCCTTATGGAAACTCTCTTTATATGGGAGGACCAAAATCAGTACGAGGGTTTGAATCGTATGCATTTGGACCTGACTATGATATTACTGGAAAAGATGAACCTTTTAAATACAGTTTTACTAATGGATTTGAGCTTAACTTTCCACTAGTACCCTCTGCGAAAATGCGATGGGGAGTATTTTACGACCACGGGATGATTGGGAAAGACACTTTTAGTGACATAAAACGAAGTGGTGCTGGGGCATTAATTGAGTGGATTTCTCCAGTTGGACCACTTCAATTTATCTTCTCTCAACCTTTAGACGATCAACCTGAAGATAAAACCTCTACCTTTGAATTTAGTTTAGGTACAAGTTTTTAATGGTGGATTTAACAAAACGATTAAGTAATAAAGAGGCACTTGAAATATTACAAAACATGCCTCTTTTAGAGTTAGGTGAATTGGCGTTTAAAAAAAAACAACAACTTCACCCTGAAAAAATAACCACTTTTGTGGTTGATAGAAACATTAACTATACCAATATCTGTTTTGTAGATTGCAAGTTTTGTGCCTTTTATCGCCATGGAAAAGATGACGATGCCTATGTTTTAACCTACGATGAAATAGATGAAAAAATTGAAGAGTTGTTAGCTATTGGAGGAACTCAAATACTCATGCAAGGGGGAGTTCACCCTAAGCTTAAAATTGAGTATTATGAAGAGTTAGTTGAACACATTCATACTAAATTTCCACAAATCACCCTTCACTCTTTTTCAGCCATTGAAATTGATTACATTGCAAAAATTTCAAAACTAAGTTACTTAGAGGTGTTAAAGAGGCTTCAAGCAAAAGGGCTTAGTTCAATTCCAGGAGCTGGGGCTGAAATTTTAAGTGACAGAGTTCGTGATTTGGTTGCAGCTAAAAAACTTGACTCTAAAAACTGGCTAAAGGTACATGAAACGGCTCATGGCATAAATATGAAAACTACAGCAACTATGATGTTTGGTACCGTTGAAACAGATGAAGAGATTATTGAACATTGGGAAAAAATACGCACTCTACAAGATAAAACAGGAGGTTTTAGAGCCTTTATTTTATGGTCTTATCAAAGCGAAAATACAAAGTTACTTGAAGAGATGCCACATATTCAACCCCAATCTTCAAACCGTTATTTACGCCTTTTAGCATTGTCTAGATTATATTTAGATAATTTTAAAAACATCCAAAGCTCATGGGTTACTCAAGGCAGTTACATTGGTCAAATGGCACTAAAGTTTGGTGCCAATGATTTGGGAAGCACCATGATGGAAGAGAATGTTGTAGCTGCAGCTGGGGCTAAAAATGAGATGAATCAAGAACAAATGATTACTTTAATTAAAGACGTAGGGGAAAACCCTGCAAAAAGAGACACTGCTTACACAATATTACAAAGGTTTTAACATGTTTAAACAAAAAAATATGATTTTAACTTCTATTCTAATTTTTATAATTACACAAGGATTTTTAATGAGTGCTACAATAAAGCAAATTAAAACAGATAATTTAACCATACCCGTTGTGTTTGAACACACTTCTATCTTACCTACATTTAATCTTCAATTGGTTTTTAAAAACTCAGGTTATATTCAAGATAATGAGAAAAATGGTTTAGCCAACTTAAGTGCAAAACTTTTAAATGAGGGAACAAAAACTTTAGGAAGCACTAAATTTGCACAAAAACTTGAAAACAGAGCTATCTCTTTACACGCTTCAAATGGCTTTGAAACCTTTGTTATTGAGCTTACAAGCCTAAAAAGTGAATACCAAACGGCCATTGAACTTTTAAAAGAACTTTTAAATGATCCCAATTACTCTAAAAAATCACTTGAAAAGATAAAAACAACATTAATAGGTGGATTAAAACGAAAAGAGAATGATTTTGATTATATGGCACGCAATAATCTAAACAGACTTCTTTTTAAAGATACCGCTTTAGAAAATCCTTCAAGTGGAACCATTGAATCTATTTCAACCATTGAATTAAAAGATGTTAAACAATTTATTGAAAAAAACTTAGTGTTAAGTAATTTAATTGTAGTTGCTGGTGGAGATATTAGTTTTGAAGAGTTAGAAGCTCAAATACAACCTATTTTAAACTCTTTTAAAAAAGGTGAAGAGAACAGTGCAAAAATGATTGAAGCAAATAGCAATGCTTTCATTAAAGAAGAGTTAAAAGAGACCGAACAAGCCTATATTTATTTTGGTAGTCCTTTTAATTTAGATGCAAAAGATGAAAAAACCTATATAGCCAAGGTTTCCTCTTTTATTTTAGGTGGAAGCGGTTTTGGAAGTCGTTTAATGGAAGAAATTCGTGTTAAACGAGGCTTAGCTTACAGTGCTTATGGTTCTGTTTCTATTAATAAATCGCACTCTTCATTTTCAGGTTACTTGCAAACTAAACTTGAAAGTGCGCAAGAAGCTCAAGCATTAGTAAGCCAATTAATCCATGAGTTTGTTAAAAATGGAGTTACTCAAAAAGAGTTAGAGAGTGCTAAAAAGTTTTTATTAGGAAGTGAGCCTTTAAGAACTGAAACTTTAAGTCAACGCCTTAATCGTGCATTTACTTATTATTATAGAGGTTTAGAGCCTAACTTCGCTCAAATAGAGTTGGAAAAAATAGAGAGTTTAACTCTTGAAGAGTTAAACTCTTTTATACAATCTCACGATGAGATTAATAATTTATCATTTTCAATTGTAAGGAAATAACATGTTACGATTTGCCCCAAGCCCAACAGGCGACATGCACATAGGAAATTTACGAGTTGCTCTGTTTAATTATATTTTATCAAAACAACTCAAGGAAGAGCTTTTAATTCGAATTGAAGATACCGATAAAGAGAGAAATATTGAAGGCAAAGATAAAGAAATTTTAGAGATTTTAAACCTTTTTTCTATTGAATATTCACGAGTAGTGTACCAAAGTGAAAATTTAAAATATCATCAAAAAATAGCAATGCAACTTATGTCTAATAAAAAAGCATTCTCTTGTTTTTGTTCTGATGAAAAATTAGAAGAGTTAAGAGAAGAAGCCAAAGCCAATAGCAAACCGTATCGTTACGATGGCTTTTGCGCAACGCTTAGCGATGAAGCTGTTTTAAATACAAATGCCCCTTTTACAGTACGAATTGCACTTCCAGAAAAAAATATAGCCTTTAAAGATTTACTTAAAGGAGAGTTTGATTATGAACCTTTTGATGTAGATGCTTTTATTATTTTAAGACACGATAAAACTCCAACGTATAACTACGCTTGTGCTGTTGACGATATGTTGTATGACATTTCAACCGTTATAAGAGGAGAAGACCATTTGTCAAATACTCCTAAACAAATACATGTACGAGCTTCTTTAGGATATGACAAAGTAGTTAATTATATTCATTTACCCATTATTTTAAATGCTCAAACGGGTAAAAAAATGAGTAAACGAGATGACGCAAGTAGCGTAAAGTGGCTTGTTTCTGAAGGTTTTTTGCCAGCGGCTATTGCTAATTATTTGGTTTTAATTGGTAATAAAACACCCACAGAAATTTTTACTATAGAAGAAGCCATAACATGGTTTAGTGTAGATAATATCTCTAAAAGTTCAGCAAAATTTGATATGGATAAACTGCGATTTATTAATCGTAAACATCTAGAAATTATTGACAATATGCGTTTATCTAAACTTTTAGGATTTGCAGATGAGTCAATAGGACAATTGGGAAAACTTTATTTAGAAGAAGCAAGTACTCTTAAAGAGTTACAATCAAAGATTGATACTCTTTTTTCAGATAAAACTTTTATGGAAGAGTTTAATGAAGAGTTTTTAACCATTAAAGAGTGTTTACAAAAAGCTCCATTTTTTGAAGAGTTTGATGCCTTAAAAGAGTATGTTACTGAACAAACCAATTTAAAAGGGAAAGCTCTGTTTAAACCCTTAAGATTTGCATTAACAGGTGAAATTAATGGTCCTAACTTATCTGATATTTATCCTTTTATTAAAAACTATATAGGAGAAATTGTAAAATGATAGAAGCATTATTAAGCTCAATTAGCGTAGTTATTCTAGGTATAATTTCTTTATACAAATGGATTATTATTATCTCATCCTTATTAAGCTGGGTGCGACCTGACCCATATAACCCAATTGTACAAATGTTAACAAGATTAACTCAACCTGCCTATGCTTTGGTTCGAAGAGTTATTCCAACCGTGGTAGGTGGAATGGATTTAGCCCCTATTATTGTAATTTTTGCACTTATTTTCCTTGAAACTTTTTTAGGAAGATTATTTGCTTCATTGATGTAATATGAGAAGTAAACATTTTTTTAATAAAAGCCTTTTATTCTCTTTTTTAGTTGCTTCCTCTTTACACAGCAATGAACCTATTTCCCTAGAGTGGCTTGAAACAAAGCCACGAACTATTACAAAAGACTTCTATATTTGGCAATTTTTACAACAAGATATTACTCCTAATGATGCAAGCATTGCTTTAGGGGGAGCTAGAAATGTCAATAACACTCTTTTTACTTTATATGCCAAAAAAATTAATCACGATGAAACGTATGCCATAATAGAGTGCCAAAATGCCAGTGCTTTGGATTTATTAAATACTTCAGCCAATTGTGTGCGACTGGGGCTAACTCCAAGCAAAGCTTTAAAGCTTAACTATCAAGAAAAAAATCAAGCTATTGAAATATTACAAGACGAATACCCTTCATATGCTTCTTTAATTGAAATACTCAATGCTCCTTTGCCTTTTACCAAACTATTAGCAGCTTCGCCTAAACTTTTTTTTGAAGTCTTTAATGTAATTGAGATGAACTTTATAGAGCAACACTTAAATTATAAAATTCCAATTAGCACCATTAATAAGCTAGCCCTATTTCCTAATTTTAATCTTACGCTTAAACGCATTATTACCAATAAAAACCTTAATAATTTACAAGAATCACTATTGGAATCTTTTGATACATCAAAACTCAATACTCAATCTCTTTTTTTCTTAAGCATTAATGCTTTAAAATATGAAAAAAAAGAGTTAGCTCTTAGCTATTTAGAAGAAGCCAATAAAAAATCTTATTATAGAAGTGAAAAAGATAAGATTAATTTTTGGCTTTATACTATTACTCAAGAAAAAGAGTTCTTAGAAAAACTAAGCAACAGTTACGATGTTAATATGTACGCTTTGTATGCCAAAGAAAAACTCAATAAACCCTATAAAAACATTATGTACTCTCTTCCAAAAGCTTCTAAAAAATCGTTATCTGCTTTTGATTCGTTAGATCCTTTTGCTTGGATTGAAGTGTTAAACAATACTCAAAACAATTTAAAATATGAAGAACTTTTTAACACAAAGCAGACACAAGCTCATTGGGCTTATATGTTAGAGAAAGAAAATAAGTACCAAACATTTTATTATATTACTCCATATAGCGAATATTTAAAAGGTTATAGCACCAAACGAAAAGCCTTAATTTATGCTCTTGCTAAAAAAGAGAGTCATTTTATTCCAACTGCCGTTTCATCTGCTTATGCTTTAGGAGTTATGCAAATAATGCCATTTCTAAGTAAAGCCATTGCCAAAGAGCTAAATGTTCCCTATATATTGCAAGAGCAATTAACTCCTGCAACTAATATTAAATATGCCAATCATCATTTAAATTATTTAGAAAAACAGTTTAATAATCCATTATTTATTGCCTATGCTTACAATGGAGGTGCTGGATTTATGAAACGCACATTAGAAAAAGGGTTTATTGAAAAGAATAGAGCCTATGAGCCTTTTTTAAGCATGGAGCTAATGTCCAATGATGAATCAAGAGAGTATGGAAAACAAGTTTTAGCAAACTACTATATTTATATTAATCATTTAGATAAAAAAAATCCAATAAAGCTATCTACTCTTTTGGAAAATTTATAGTGCAACTTCCTAAAGTCGTATGACTTAATATTAACTTTAAGCTATACGGATCTATGATTTCTTCTTTTATCTTTTCAGATATTAAACCTGTATTGACTTTTTTTACACTAACATTTGTTTTCTCTTCGTCAAGAGGCTTAAAAGAAATTACAAAATAAGAAGCCCAGGAATTGTGTAAAGGAAGATTATTAAACATTTCATGTTCTTTATTTAAAGGCTCAAAAGATACATACGAAGTTTCATCTAGTTTTAATTGAAACTCTTCATTGTTATAAAAAGGTTCATTGTCGTGTTTAGTTTCAACGACATACACACCAACAATAAAATTTTCTTTATCATTGTTCCACTTTGCATCAACCGAGTTTAAATAGGTGGCGGTGAACAGCACTTTGACTTGGTCGTCATATACAATATCACATTTATTAGTGTACTGAAGTGCTTTAGCATACAATTCTTCTTTTTCAAAATGTTTTAACGCTCTATTTGGAGCACACGCTACTAGTATCATTGAAAATAGAAGAAAAGAAAGTTGTTTTATCATAAAATCACCCTAAAAAATAATTCAAAGATTTTACACTAAAGATACTATGAAGTTACTTTATTCAATTTATTTTAAAACAGTTGACAATTAAAGAATCAATACGGCATACTTTGAAAAAAAGGAGACCCATGTTAGAGTTACAAAATGAAATCATAGGATTTTTACTTATCTCATGTGCGGTAATTGCCTTAGCACTTTATACGCATAAGCTTCAAAAAAGAGATGAGCAATAGAGTTAACCTTTTAAATAAGTACCTATTTTATTTGGGTTAACTCTTTATCTATAAATTTCCTTTTAACACTCCGTAAAGTTATTTTAACAATCATTTAGATAAAATCCCCGTATGAATACACATAGTTTAGATACAAAATCTTATAAAAGATTAGCTGTTGCTTTTAGTGGTCCTTCTAATAATGGTAAAACGACTTTGGTCGTTAAAGTTGCAAGCATCTTGCAAGACCGTGGGTTTAAAGTAGCTATTGTTAAACACGATCCTAAAGATAAAGCTCGATTTGACCGAGAAGGAAAAGATTCTGATAAATTTTCCCAAACAGGTGCAGATGTTGCGGTTGTTAGTCCTAATAGAACCACCTTGTTTAAACAAAGCAGCTCTTCTATTGATGAACTTATTACTTTATTTGATGAGTTTGATTATTTACTAGTAGAAGGACTTAAAACTCTTCCCCTACCTAGAGTTTCTGTTTTTAGAAACCACCTAGATGAATCCTATTTTGAAGTAAGCAATGCCATTGCTTGTGATGAGAGTATTGATACAACAAACATTCCCGAACCAATAGAAATATTGGATTTAAATAGCCCTGAAGAAGTGATTCTTTGGATTGAAAACAACGCAAAGCGAGTATAAAATGCAAAGTATATTTGAAGCCATAAAAGAGACCGCCATTGAGATACAAAAACTCATTGAACAAGGTGATACAAGTAAAAGTGAACTGGAAAATGCAACGGGTGATACCCAACTTAAACTCGATATTAAAAGTGATTTAGTTATTGAGAAAATTTTTGCAAAAGTAGCTTGCATTAAACAAATAGTTTCAGAAGAACAAGAAGAGATTAAATATCTTCATGAAAATGGAAAGTATTTAATTGCTTATGATCCACTTGATGGTTCATCTTTAGTTGACGTAAATTTATCGTTGGGTTCTATTTTTGGAATTTACGAAAACTCCTTTGAAGGCAAAAATATTGTAGCTTCAGTATATGTGGTTTTTGGTCCTAGAGTGGAACTAATCATTGCTCATGATGATGTAAAAATGTACCGTTTATTAAATGGTAAATTTGAGTTTATTCAACTCATTAAACTTGAAGAAAAAGGGAATTTAAGTGCGCCTGGCTCTACACAAATGTGTTGGGAACCACACCATAGAAAACTTATTGATGATATGTTCGAAGAGTCTTATACGTTAAGATACTCAGGAGGAATGGTTCCTGATTTACATCAAATTTTAATTAAAGGTGGAGGATTATTTTCATATCCTGGAACTTCTGACAGACCTGAGGGAAAATTAAGAAAACTCTTTGAAGTTTTTCCTTTTGCATATACTTTTGAAAAAGCCAATGGAGCTTCTATAAATGGAAAGCAAAGAGTACTAGACGTTGAAACTGGTCATATTCATGAAACTTCACCTGCTTTTTTTGGCTCAAAAGAGGAAATCAATCGTGTGTTAGCAGTTTATAAAGATAATGAGTAACAACGAAAAAGCACTTGATGAATGGGAAGAAAAACTAGAAGTTCAACTTCAAGTTTTAAAACAGTGTCAACAAGATAAAAACCTTATAGGGTGCGAAAGTTGCGAAGTTTTTTTTTCCTGTGAAGTGCGAAAAAGATATGTAGTAGCCGTATATGAATCAATGAACAAGGGTTCAAGCGGTGGATTTGAATTTTAATTAGAAGGTAAAAAATGGAACAAACTTGTAAAAATGTATATATATCAACCCCAATTTATTATGTCAACGATGTCGCACATATAGGTCATGCCTACACCACTATTATTGCAGATATGATTGCACGGCATTCAAGATTAACAGGTTTAAACACATTTTTATTAACAGGTACAGATGAACATGGTCAAAAAATTGAACAAAGTGCTTTAGCACGGGGAAAAACTCCTCAAGAATATGCCAATGAAATCAGTGGAAAATTTAAAGCTCTATGGGATGATTTTGATATTACATATGACAAGTTTATTAGAACAACGGATGAAGATCATAAAATTGGTGTTCAATACGCATTTGAAAAAATGTACGACAAAGGCGATATTTACAAAGGCGACTATGAAGGGTATTATTGCGTAAGCTGCGAAACATTTTTTACACAACCCCAACTAATAGATGGAGAGTTTTGTCCTGATTGCGGGAAGCCTACAAATATTGTAAAAGAAGAGAGTTATTTTTTCAAATTATCAAAATATGAGGACAAACTTCTTAATTGGTATGAAGAAAATTTAGACTGTATTTTACCACGTGCAAAGAAAAATGAGATAGTTAATTTTGTTAAAGGAGGTTTACGAGATTTATCAATTTCTAGAACCTCTTTTGATTGGGGTGTGAAACTTCCTAAAAATATCAATGAACCCAACCATGTTATGTATGTATGGCTTGATGCTTTGCTTAATTATATTACCGCACTAGGGTATGGAACGGATAATAAAAATATGGAATTTTGGCCTGCAAAAATTCATTTAGTAGGAAAAGATATTCTACGATTTCATTCCATTTATTGGCCTGCATTTTTAATGAGTTTGGATTTACCCCTTCCTACTCATATAGCAGCACACGGTTGGTGGACACGAGATGGTGAAAAAATGTCAAAATCAAAAGGCAATGTGGTTGACCCAAGAGAGATAGCCAATGCTTATGGATTAGATGCATTTAGATACTTTTTACTTAGAGAAGTTCCTTTTGGTCAAGATGGTGATTTTTCACAAAAAGCGTTAATGGACAGAATCAACTCTGATTTAAGTAACGATTTGGGAAATTTATTGAACCGAATTATGGGAATGAGCGATAAATATTTCAACTATGAAATCAGTTCTAAAGATGTTTCTAAATTTCATAAAAAAGAGCTTGATGAAGTCAATGCTATTTTAGAAAATGTTGAAGCATTTATTTCTAATATGCAGTTAAATAGATACCTAGAAGAGATATGGAAAGTGTTAAGTATTGCCAATAAAGCCATTGGAGATTATGAACCTTGGACAAAAATGAAAGAGGGAAAAACTGACGAAGCTATGGCACTGGTGGCATTAATTGTTAATATTGTTGCTAAAGTTGCACTTTTATTAGACTCTGTTATGCCTGAAAAAATATCTCAAATTGCTAAATGTTTAGGTATAACTATTAATACAGCAACCTATGAAGATTTAATTAAAAATAAAAATTTAGTTGTCCAAACGACTATTACAAAAGTGGAACAACTTTTTCCAAGAATTGAGGAGATTTTAATAGAACAAGCTCCTTCAAGCGATGTTTCACAAAATCAAACTGAAGTTGATGCTCAAAATAAAAAAGAGACCAATAAAGAAGAAAGTTCTGAAATTGAAGATGACAACTTAATCACCATTGACCAATTTTTTCAAACAAGCATTAAAATAGGCACTATTGTAGAAGCAGAGGAAGTACCAAAATCTAAGAAACTTTTAAAACTACAAGTAGATTTAGGCGAAGGAAGAAACCGTCAAATATTAGCTGGCATAAAAGAGTTTTATGAAGCTTCTGAATTAGTAGGTACACAAGCGTGTGTAGTTGCTAACTTAAAACCTGCAAAACTCATGGGAATGATAAGTGAAGGCATGTTGTTAGCAGCAAAAGATGAAAATGGTTTAAATTTAATTCGTCCAGAAAAACCCAAAGTTGCTGGAACAAAAATAAGTTAATTCGTGCAAATTTCATCGATTAATGAAATAATTCAAGGAAAGTTACTCAACTTTCCTGCCGTATCTTTTATTTATAATGTTAAAACCGATGTTAAAAAAATTCTTGAAGGAGATCTTTTTTTCGCTTTAAACGAAGAGGATATTCCAGCTGCCATAGAACAAGGTGCTTTTGCTATTGTGATAGAAAAAAACACTGCTATACTAGATAATGAAATTGCGTGGATAAAAGTCGACTCTCTATCTGTTGCCATTGTCAAATATCTTCGCTACAAACTCAGCCAAGTAGAACTTCAAGCATATCATTGCGATGATATAAGCTATGAATTACTTAAAATATTTTCAAATCAATTGCAACAAATTCCAAAGATATGGCTATTTTCAACGAATACTCACGCTCTATTATCTCATATTAACGATCTTAAAAGTGGTGACACTTTAATCTGCAACAATCAAGAACTGCTCATTTCTCTTTACCCTAACTATCAAAACTTTAATCAAGATACAACTTTTAAAATAAAGAATCTTATTGAACACTCTTTATTTGAAACAAGCTTTAGTTATAAAGATTATTTCTTTTCTCGTATAAAACTCTCTTCTTTATACATTCAACCATTTTTAGAAGTTTCAAACTTTATTGGCTCTTCCTTGGATGTAAATAAATTAAAAAAAGTCAACTACTTTAAACCCATTTTTATTGATAAGTTTTTTAATGCTTGTGAATATGGTAAAAGTGATAAATTTATACTTATTCAAGAAAAAGAGAACCTAGCACAAAAAGAGTTAAAATATATTCATGAAAAATATAAATACGCTAAAACTATTGTGTTTTCAAAAGAGCCTTTATTGTTTGAAGGGTTTGACTCTATTATTGTAGAAGATTTGGAAAATATTTTTCAAATCTTACAAGACTCCTCATTTAATGCCGTTTATATTATAGGCTTTAAAAAACAAAAAGTAGAACAACTTTTCGAAAACAACAATTCAACAACTTCTTTACTTTGATAGTTTAAAATACCATTCCAAAAGAACCTATAACTTTACCTAATATTGTAATTTCATTTTTCTGCACAACTTGAACGGGATACTCTTTATTGTCCGAAATAATATCAAGCCTACCATCTACTCTTCGTTGCACTCGTTTTACAAACAATCCGTGAAGAGTTGTAAATGCATATACACCCTCTTTTGTAAAATCTTTTTTAGTAGAGTCTAAGAAAATAATATTGTCTGAATTAAGTGTGGGTTCCATTGAATCCCCTACTACATTAATAGCTTCTAAATTTTTGAGGTTTTTCTCACCACCTAGCATATTGGCAAAATAAGCAGGTACTTCAAGCTTTTCATAACTCTCTTCACTCTCATAAGCTCCTCCTCCAGCACTTACATTTACATTGGTATAATATTTAATCCAATATTTGTCTGTTGAGTCAAGCAGTGAGCTTGGATTTTGATTATAAAACAACCAATTAATTGAAATTTTCTTCAATGCACAAAAATTTAACACATTGGTAAAAGGAATTTTATTTCTGTTTTTCATGGTTGCAAAGTTAACTTGTGATAATCCCAATGCATTTGCCACATCTTTATCAAAAACTTTTCCATCTTTTCCATCTTTACTTAAAACATCTTTAAGCTTCTCAATAATTTCACTGACAATTAACATGGTCACTCCTTTTTCTATAATTGTATTACAATTTGCAATATTTTTCAAGATAATAAAAAAAATAGTTTAGAATTTGACATAAATAAAATAAAGGATAGGCAATGAGTAAGAAAATAGTTCAAATAAGCAATGATTTTTTGAATATTTTATATAAAATAGATGCGGCTTTATACAAATTAGGAGATAAAATTTTTTAATTTTTGTCACTGCAGCCAAAGTTTTCAAATTTCGTCAAATTAACGCTCTAAAATCAATTTCGATAAAGCTTAATTTTAATAAAATGTTTGCATCTAATTACAGTGGTCACCGCGGAGAGTAATATGGAACAAAATTTAGTCTTAGAGGCTTTAAAATTTATGATGCTTGGAATGGGAGTTGTATTCTCTTTTTTAGTTATCATGATTTATGCGTTAAAAGTACAAGCTGTACTAATTAACAAGTTTTTCCCTGTTGCAGAGAAACAACCTATTAAAAAGGTGCATCCACAAGTTGTTGCATCTGATACTGCAAAAAAAATAGCTGCTATTAGTGCAGTTATTCAACATCACAACAATCTAAAAGGTTAATATAAATGTCAAAGAAATATATTGATGTAATGGATACCACTTTTAGAGATGGATTCCAATCTGTTTTTGGTGGTAGAGTTCTTATGGATGATTTTTTTCCAGCAGTAGAAGCTGCAAAAGAAGCAGGTATAACACACTTTGAATTTGGAGGAGGAGCACGATTTCAGTCTCTTTTCTTCTATTTAAAAGAGAATGCCTTTGAAATGATGGACAGA
>JBAYYP010000026.1:0-27054 GCA_041672955.1 Arcobacteraceae bacterium | reverse complement strand
TGCATACCCTATGCCAATTATTGCAACCGATACCGATATTACTCATGTAGGCCGAATTAGAAAAGATGTGTATGCTCAAAATATGGTACACTATTTTAATGTGGCAGACCAAGTAAGAGTGGGAGCTGCAACTAACTCAGTGCGAATTGCTTTAAAATGGATTGAGTTAGAAAGCGATATTTAATGTTAGAAAAGCTCTTTGAAAGTGCCATGTGGCAGACAAGATTTTTAGTAATTTTGGCTGTCATTTTTGGACTTATTGGAGCACTTGTACTTTTTATTGTTGCTAGTTTAGATATTTATACAGTAGCAAAATATGCTTTTGTTACTATTATTGAAAATGTCCATCCAGATAATTTTCATGAAGATATAGTAAGTGGTATTATTGGTGCAGTTGACTTATATCTTATTGCGGTTGTTTTGTTGATTTTCTCTTTTGGAGTATACGAACTATTTATATCTCCATTAAAACAAATTCAACAAGTAGAAGATGACCAAAGAGTATTGGCAATTACCTCTTTAGACCAATTAAAAGATAAAATTGCCAAAGTTATTGTTATGGTTTTAGTAGTTAACTTTTTTCAAAGAGTGCTACACACAAAATATGACGGGGCATTAGAGATGTTATATTTTGCGTTAGCCGTAACAGCACTTTCTGTAGGACTTTACTTTTTAGGAAAAGTAGGAAAAAATTAAAATAAAGGTTAAAATATGTCAAAAATTTTTGTAGATGCTTGTTTAAGAAAACCAACACCTCATACTCCTGTTTGGATGATGAGACAAGCGGGAAGATATTTACCAGAGTATATGAGAGTTCGTTCACAAGCTGGGAACTTTTTAAATTTATGTCACAACCCTAAGTTGGCGTGTGAAGTTACCATCCAACCTTTAGATATTGTAGGTGTAGATGCGGCAATTTTATTTTCAGATATTTTAGTAATACCTAATGAAATGGGAATGCACTTAGATTTTATTCAAGGTGAAGGTCCAATTTTTAAAAAACCAATAGTTACTCAAGAAGAAGTTGATGCTCTTTTAGGCGGAGAAGAAGCTGCTAATAAATTAACGTATGTATATGAGACAATAAAACTGTTAAAACAACAACTTCCTGAAGATAAAGCACTTATTGGTTTTACCGGAGCTCCTTGGACATTGGCAACGTATATGATTGAAGGACAAGGGACTAAAACATACAACTTATGTAAAAAAATGATGTATTCAAATCCAACATTGCTTCATAATATTTTAAGAAAAGTAACAGAAGTTGTTAAGCACTATATGGAAAAACAAATTCTTGCAGGTGCTGATGTTGTTCAAATCTTTGATTCATGGGCAGCAGCAATAGAGCCTGATATGTACGATGAATTTTCATGGTCATATATGGTTGAAATTGCTGAATTTTTAAAAGAGAAATATCCACATATTCCTATTATTATGTTCCCAAAAGGAATTCCTGCATTTTTAGATAAAGTATATGGAAACTTCGATGTATTTGGTGTAGATTGGGGAACTCCAATGGCACTGGCTAAAGAGAAATTAGGAGAGAAGTACGTGCTTCAAGGAAATATGGAACCGTGCCGACTGTACTCAAAAGAAGAGACCACTAAAGCGGTTGAAGCTATTCAAGCAGTTATGCAAGGTGAAGGACATATTTTTAACTTAGGTCATGGAATTTTGCCAGATATTCCTGTTGAAAATGCTATCCACTTTGTAAGTGAGTGCAAACGAGTTTCTAAAAAATAAAAAGAAAGCGGTGAGAAATGAAAAAAGAAGACAATAATATTCTCAACTCACCGCTTTTTAATTCTGACAATCTTACCTTTGGACCCATTCCTTCAAGACGCTTTGGAATCTCCTTAGGAGTAGATTTATCGCCTAATTCAAAGCAGTGCAATTTTGACTGCTTATACTGCGAATTAAAACCTTCAAAAACAGTTTCACATATGAGTCAATACCCAGAAGTATCACAATTTATAGAAGCCATACAAAAAGCATTTGTAAAGCATCCAAAAATAGATGTTATAACGGTAACCGCAAATGGTGAACCCACTTTATACCCTCTTTTAGATGAACTCATTGTAGAAATTAATGCCATAAAAGGAAGTGCCAAAACACTGATACTTTCAAATGGTGGCACCATTTACAAAAAAGAGGTGTTTAATGCTTTGCTTAAATTTGATACGGTAAAACTCTCTTTAGATTGCATAAGTGATGCGTGTTTTAAAAAACTTGACCGAATTAATGCAAGTGTAGATTGCAAACAAATAGTTCAATCAATGAAAGAGTTTAAAGAGCAAACCCAAAATACTTTTGTGTTAGAAGTATTGTTTGTAAAAGAGTTAAATGACACCAAAGAAGAGATAGCACTTTTATATGAAGCCATAAAGCAAATTAACCCACACAGAGTTGATATAGGGACCATAGACAGACCACCTGCGTATAAAGTTCAACCCATATCCTATGAAGCCTTAGAGATAATAGCAAACTCGTTTAAAGGCATAAATGTAAATATTGCTTATAAAAACCGACCCAAACAAACCAATGGTTATTCAGAAGAGGAAATTCTGACGCTTCTTAAAAGAAGACCTCTAACCTTTGAAGATATTGAAAATTTATTCGATGAAAAAAGTAAAAATTTACTTGAAAATTTGGTAAAAAACAAAGAAATATCGGTTGTAGATTGCAGTGGTGTAAATTTTTATAAGTTTTTATAAAATAGCAAAAATAGCCTTGACAAAAAAAGAAATATTGACTATAATTCCAACCTCTTAACAAAGATGTAGATTCCGGCATAGCTCAGCGGTAGAGTAGATGACTGTTAATCATTTGGTCCCTGGTTCGAACCCAGGTGCCGGAGCCATATACGCTTTTTAAGATAACCCAAAATATACAAGTTCCGGCATAGCTCAGCGGTAGAGTAGATGACTGTTAATCATTTGGTCCCTGGTTCGAACCCAGGTGCCGGAGCCATTTTTTTAAAATCCACATACTAAACATACCTCAATCCAAATTTATTATTAATGCTTAAATAAATATCAATTTAAGACAAAATGAACTATTTTTTTATAATAATGCGACCATGGATAATCTAAATATAATATCTATAATTAATACAAACAAAGGGTTACTATGAGTTCTGAAAAAAAAGTATTTATAGCAGGAGCTAGTGGGGTAATTGGTAGAATATTGTGCCAGATGCTTGTAAGCGATGGTTGGATGGTATATGGAACAACTAGAAGTCAAAATAAAATTGAAATGCTTAAAGCACTTGGTGTTGAACCAATTGTTGTGGATGTTTATGATGATAAAAAACTTGAAGAGATTATAATGTCTATTAAACCTACAATAGTATTTCACCAACTTACAGATTTACCCGCTGGACTAGATCCTACAAAAATGGAAGAAGCTTTAATTAGTAATGCAAAATTAAGAGAAGTAGGCACTAAAAATTTAGTAAATGCATCAATAAAAGCTGGAGTAGAAAAAATGATTGCACAAAGTATTGCATTTGTTTATGAACAAGGTTCTTTGCCTCATACAGAAGAGTCGGCTTTATTAAATTACGAAGACCCAATATATGGAACAACATCAAAAGCAGTTGCTAGTTTAGAAGAACAAGTACTAAATGCCCCTTTTATTGGAATAGTTCTTAGAAATGGCTTACTCTATGGAAAAGGAACAGGTTTTGATGAAGCTGTTGATTTTGTGCCACCTGTACATGTTGAAGCGGCTGCATATGCAGCATTTTTAGCAATAAATTGCAGTAAAAATGAAATTTATAATATTGCTAATGAAGATGAAAGAGTTTCAATAAATAAAGCAAAAAATGAACTTAAGTGGAACCCAGATTATAGAGTGAATTAAAGTTTTATGAAAGGGCTAATATGAGCAATAAAGAAATTGTAAAAAATTATTTAAACACATTAGAAATTAACGAAAAAATTAAAAGCTTAGAAGATATTACAAAGCTTATTAAAGCACATCTTCGAACCTTTAGTTTTTCTAGTTTAAGAGTTTTATTAAAAGAAGATATATCTTTAGAACTAAGTGCTATTTATGACAATATTGTTGTAAAAAGAAGAGGTGGTTACTGTTTTGAACACAACAAACTTATGTTTGAAGTTTTAAAAGAGCTTGGGTTTGGTGTTGAGTATCATCTAGCAAGAGTTATTAACAATACAGAAAATATCCCACCACAAACGCATAGGTTTACGCTATTAGAGTTTGAAAAACAAAAGTACTTAATAGATGTAGGAATAGGCTTTAGGACTCCTAGTATTCCTATTAAGCTTGGAAAAGAGCCAAGCATTAGTCATTTAGGAATTGAATATAAGATTGTTGAACTTGAAGACAAAACTTTTTCAATGCAATTAATTGAAAAGGGTAATATTTTTAATGCTACAAAATTTGATTTAAAAGAGTGCTATGAAGTAGATTTTGAGATGGGAAATTTTTATTCGCATAAGAACCCTAACGCGATATTTGTTAATAATTTTGTTGCTTCACGAATTGAAGATAATATAATTCACTCATTATTCAATAATAAATATTTTAAAATAACAACAGATATAACAGAAGAAATTGAGATTAAAAATAGTAAGCAATTGGAAGAAATATTAAAAAATAATTTAAATTCTGAATTTACAGTTAGAGAGGTTGATTTTCTTTATAAACAGTATGTAAAAAAATATGAATACTGAAATTCTAAAAATATTGCGGTACAAAAAATCTATCTTCAAAAGTAACTTCTGCTACTTTTGAAGAATTGTTAATAATTAATTAAGTTTTGTTATTTTGAATCTTTTTTTGCTTTTTTATCAGCTCTTTTCTCTTTTAATGACTTTGCTGGCGCTTTTTGAACAGCTTTTTGAACATCTTTACCTTTTGCCATAGTGACTCCTTTTAGTTTTGTTTAAGCATTATAGCCAAATAACAGGCAAAAGCACAATAGAGGATAGGGTTAATTTAAAAATAGACTAAATAAACTTTGCTGAAGTCTCTTGTAAGATTTTACCTACTTCTAAAGAATCACCATTATATTTAATGAGTTTAATGCCTGCAGAAGTAAAAGAGTTTGCGGTGTTTTTGCACGCTTTTTGCACAACAACATACGTGCAATCTTTTAGTGCTGTTCCCATTTTATTATGTTGTTCAATGTGGTCGGTGTCGTTTGAAGAGTGATTGCATTCATGTTCTTCTTCTGCATGGTCGTGATCAATATCTGTTCGTGGGTTAGTAATGAGGTGTTCAAATTTAAAAGAACGAAACATACCTGACCCGTTAAGTGTATAAATAGCAAATTTTGGAGTGTGACCTGCGTTACTAAAAAATGTTAAAGAATCATCTTTTACTGGAATGGCTATTTTCATATGTAAACCTTTTAAATGTATTAATTTTGAAGTATATCATTTAAGAGTTAATAACAGGTTACGGCGTTACACAAAGGTGTCAAGCAAGGCTAAAAATGAAGCATTGCTTGAGATAAAAAGATAATAATAATGACTAAAGTAAAAGGAAAGATATGACTTTTAAAAACTAAAGGTTGTATTTTAAAGAAAACTTGCATAATTCCACGAAGTCCAAGCCATAAACCTAAGAAGGCTTTTATTCCTAGAAGAATTTGAAAGTTACTTAAGCCATCAGCTCCAATAGAACCAAAATGAATATGAAACAGATACAAACCTGATAACACAGCAAGTATAAGTGCTTTGGGAACAACTTTACGAACATATTGCATAAAATATTCTCTTACTTTTGTATGTTCTTCGGTGCTAATGTCATTTTTTATTTTAGATAAAAAAAGATTATCTGTAAATAAAAAACCGGCATAAATAAAGACTGAAAACATATGAATTAACTTGATAGTTAAATAAATCATTAAAAACTCCTTGAAAGTTACAGTATATAAAAAAGAGGCTTTTGCTTCAATGATTTCTATCAATTTTCATTTCATAAAATAGATTTAACTGTTTTTAAACGAAGAGTATGGTATTGTTTATGTTATTTTAAGATAAGGGAAACTATGAATATTGCTATTTATTGTGGTTCAGCATTTGGGAATGATTATAATTACGAAAACAGTGCAAAAGAGTTGGCACAAGAGTTATTTAAAAGAGATATGAATGTGGTTTACGGAGGTTCAACTCAAGGGCTAATGGGTGTTATTTCAAATGAATCAATGCGCTTAGGCACTAAAGTTACAGGCGTAATTCCTTACAGTTTAATTAATAAAGAGATACTAAGTGAAGAGATAACAGAAATTCACAAAGTACACACTATGAGTGAACGAAAAATAAAAATGGAAGAGTTATCTGATGCCTTTATATCAATGCCAGGCGGTTATGGAACATTTGATGAGATGTTTGAAGTTATAAGTTTAGGGCAATTAGGACACCACAGTAAACCTTGTGCTTTTTATAATATCAATGGTTATTACGACAAACTCATGGAGTTTTTATATCACTCTTCAGAAAGTGGTTTTATAGATAAACGTTTTGTAGATATGATAATTGTCTCAGATAATCCCGTTGAGCTGCTTGATAAAATTCAAAATTATACTCCTGTAAAAAATAAATGGGAAGAATGAAACCAAAAATAATTATACTTTAAATCCAAGCTAAAAAGGAAAAAAATGCAGTGGCTACTTAAAAAACCTATTGCCCACAGAGGAGTACACACAAAAGAGTTGTGTGAAAACTCTTTAGGTGCTTTTACAAATGCGATAAGTAAAAACTATGCGATAGAACTTGATGTTCAACTAACACAAGATGAACAGCTCGTTGTTTTTCATGATGAAAATAGTTTTAGGCTAACTAATAACAGTTTCGAAGTAAGTGCCACCCCATATAAAGAGTTAAGAAAATTAACCCTTTTAGAAACGCAAGAACATATACCTTTATTAAGTGAAGTTTTAAGTTTGGTTCAGGGAAAAGTTCCCTTATTAATAGAGCTTAAAAATAGAGAATTCAATGAAAAAATGCAACAACAATTAGCCATAATGCTAGATAATTATAAAGGTGAAGTTGCTATTTCTTCTTTTAATCACAAAAGCATTAAATGGTTTGGAGAACATCGACCTAGTATTTTAAGAGGTCTAAATTTTGGTAATATAAAGAAGTATAACTTTTTAGATTTCCTAACATTTCTCTACCGGTTTGACCGAAGTGAACCCAATTTTGTAGCCGTAGAATATCCACTTTTAAAAACTCTAATAGTAAAATATTGCAGATTTTTAAAAATTCCTTTAATTTGTTGGAACGTTGACACCGAAGAAAAGAAAGAGAAAGCTCTAAAAAAAGTTCAAAATATAATGATTGAATAGGCAGCATAGTGAATAATAAAATTTTATTTTATTATTCACTATTTCATATTTATTAAAACTATCCTTGTTTTAAAATAATATCCCCAATTTCTTTACCAATTGCATTAGCAACTACATTGCATTTGACTTTAAAAAGAAAAAATATTCGTTTATCTTTAGAAGCTTCTAGACACTCAAAATTTCCCATTCCTTTTGAAATGATTAATTCCGCTTTTTCAAAAATACTTCTAAAAGATGTGTTAGCACGAGAAAGTTCTAATCCTGGAGTATCAACTCCTGTACTCATAACCGTTGCAAACTTGTCAATACCAATTTGTATTGCTTCTTTAGTAGTAATGTCATTAATAATAGGTTTGCCTCGTGTGGCATAGGTTATGTGCTTATTTGGGTAGAGTCGTTTAATGATTTTAATTAAAATTTTATCAAAAACATTTTCTCCTGCATTGTCGGCTAAAATTAGAACACTTTTTTTGTTTTCAAGTTGTTTGAGAAGTTTTGAATAGTGGTCAATAGCAAAATTCGTATGAAAAACTTTATTAATCTCTTCTTCTAAACAAAATTGCTCTTTTGCCCCAAAATCAATCACATTTCCAGCAACAGAAGCTTTAATTGCAGTAAAAAGTTTGTCCTCTTCTTGTCGTATTTTTTTTTCAATAAAAGGAACAAACTCCAAAGCATTTTCAATGGACTCTTGTTTAATACGCTCTAGTGGGTCTGAGCAATTTGTTTGCAGAGCCAAATATTCATACACTTCTCGTGCAACATAAGGAGGAGTGTGTTCAAATGAGAAGGACTTTGATTTTTTTAAAACTTCTTCTTGAATAGTTTTAGCAGTCTCTTCGTCTAGCTTTAAATGAACAATTGCTTTATTAATCTGCCCAACAATACACTCGACACAATCTTTAGTTATATTCATACGACTCTTTTCTTGAAATATTTTCACTATTATGATGTTTTCCAACTTATTAACGCATAAAAATAGAAACTTTTTTGTACAATAGCTCTTAAAATAAAAATATATTATTACTATTAATTAAATCAAAGGGATAAATATAAATGCAAAAGTATTATTATTCATACAATGAGTTTTTAAAAGATATTAAAATTCTACTTTCAAAGTGTCAAATGTTTGACTTTGAGGTTATTTTAGGCGTTTCAAGAGGAGGATTAACTTTGGCCCATTTTATGGGCGAAGCGTTAGATATAAGAAAAGTTTATACGCTTAACTCAATTCACTATGAAGGAACTCAAAAACTAGATACTTTTGATATTTTTAACATTCCTGATTTAAGCCAAGCCTCAAAAGTACTTATTGTTGATGACATAGTTGATAGTGGCGAAACTATGCTAGAAATTATGAAAAAACTAAAAGAGAAATACCCTTTGTGCGAATTTAAAACTGCCTCTTTATTTTACAAATCAACAGCAATAATGAAACCCGATTTTAGTGTAAAAGAAGCTCCTGTTTGGATAGATTTTTTTTGGCAAATGGATTTAACACTCGATAATGGATGAACAACATTCTTTTAGAATAGATAATAAACTATAAAATTGTAGTAAATGGCAAAATATTTATCTCTAGCTATCTGAACTAAAAATAAAATTACTTTAAGAAATAAACATTTTATAAAGCATAGATAATAAAATAACAACATACATAACAATTGTGTAAGTTTTATATGATTTTATTTGAGTTATGGCTTTGGCTTTTATTCCGAAATATACTCCTACTAATGAGGCAGTTCCTACTATAAAACCTTCGTAAAAGAGCATTTGACCGCTGATTGATAGCGAAATGAAACCAGCAATTGAGCTAAAAATAATGAAAAAAAGCGCTAATGAAGTGGCTTCTTTTATGTTGTAGTATAAAAAGCCAACTAAAATAGGGGTTAGCATAATTGAACCACCCACTCCAATACTCATAGCTATCATTCCAATGATGATTCCTAGAATAAAAAGCATATATGGATTGTGTTTTTTTACTGTCGTTGGGGCATCGCTTAGTTTTGTAAAACCAACTTTGTAAATGGCAAAAAGAACTACGGCAACAAAGAGATACTGTAGGGTTTGACTGGAAAGAGTTTTTAAGATAAAACTGCTTTGAAGTCCTCCTAAAAAACCTCCAATGCCAATTATTAAACCCTCTTTCATTTGTAGAAGTTTGTTTTTAAAGTTTAAAAAAGAACCAAAAACAGAGCTAAATACCATTTGCATAATTGAAATTGCAACGGCTTGTTTCATATCGAAAGAGGCAAAAAGTAGCAATGGTACTAAAACCATTCCTCCTCCTACACCAAAAAAACCTGAAATAAATCCGGTTAAAATTCCAAATGTTAAAAGTTCAAAAATCATTTTGTTATTGAGTTCATCGCTTGGACAAATTTTTCGTAAACATCTTCTAACTCTTTATCTTTAGCACTGGTATCAATGAGATTTTTTTCACGTAAGGTTTGTTCTAAAACGGTAATTCGTTCAAGTAAATATGTAAACATCTCTTTGGTAATATCAGGTAGATTTGCGTGTTCGAGTTTGCACCCTTTTTCTACCTCTCTTCTGATAATTTTAGCAGGAACTCCAACTGCGGTGCAGTTGTCAGGAACATCGCAAATTACAACTGAATTGGCTCCTATTTTGGCATTTTCTCCAATAGTAATATTGCCTAAGACTTTTGCACCACTACCAATTACGCTGTTAGACTTTATAGTAGGGTGTCGTTTTCCTTTATTTAAACTTACCCCTCCTAATGTTACGCCTTGGTAAATAAGTACGTCATCTTCAATAATAGTGGTAGCTCCAATAACCACGCCAATGCCGTGGTCTATAAAGACTCTTCGCCCAATTGTACACGCAGGATGAATATCCATATGTGTTAGAAATTGACTAAAGCCTCTAATAATTCGAGCCATAGTTTTCCAGTTATTGTTATAAAATCGATTAGCTATTCGATAATTAATAATTGCCCAAACTCCAGGATAGCTAAAAAAAAGTTCTGTTACAGATTCTAACGCAGGGTCATTGAGTTTAGGAACAGTAAAGTCTTCTTTAATTAGCTGCCATAAAGAGAGCTTGGTATCTGGATTTTCATTTTGCATCTTAACTCCACGTTGTTTTTAAATAGTTGTTGTCATTTAAATATTTATCTAAAATTTTATAGGTCTCTTCATCTACATTACTGCAAAGAATTTTTTTCATTTCGTTGGTATCATAGTCAATATCTTCAAGAATATCAATGATCTTTTGCGATTCGCAAATTTTTTCTAACTTCATATTGCCATTTTCAAACACAATATTAATCTCAGTAGGGTGAGAAAATAAGTTATGTTTCATACCTAAAATATCTTGATATGCGCCCACTAAGAAAAAGGCTAAATAATACTCTTCTTTTTCCAAATTAACATCGTGTAAATATAAAGGTTTTTTTGGATTAAAAGGAATTTCTCCATCGCTGTCACAAGTAATATCCCATAAACTGGCACTTCGTGTTGGCTTTCTATTTAAATGTGTAATTGGCATTACAGGAAACTCTTGTGCAATACCCCAAAAGTCGGGCAGTGATTGAAAAATAGAGAAGTTTAAAAGATATTTTTCTTGAATTTTATTGTCTATTCGTTTAATCTCTTCAAAGTCATCTACTTCTAGGAAAGAGATGGCTTTTTTAATAATTAAATGCGTTAAAACCTCTGCATTTGAACGGTCTTGTAAATCTATGTACCCTAAGTCAAAGAGTTTTAAAAGTGATTCTAAGTGGTCAATGGAGTCGTGCATATACTCTAATGCCATTTTTGAATTAATGTCATTGTACAACGAGTTTAGCTCTTCAATTAGTGGTGGATTAACCTCTTTTAGTCTTAAGTTATTGGCTTCATATTCGGCTGAAAAAAGCTCTAATACAGGAGTAATAAGTACTGTTGAATTTGCAGCTATAAATCGTCCTGATTCTGTAAAAATATCGGGTTCTTCAACATTTTTTTGTTTGGCAATATTTCTAAGAGTAAAAATAACATCATTCGCAAACTCTTGCATAGAGTAGTTGATACTTTTTTTAAATTGAGAATATTCAACTGCTAAACCCCCACCTATATTAATGGCTTTTAAGTTTTTAGCACCTAAGTTTTTAAGTTCTGCGTAAATATGACCTGACTCTTTAAGGGCTTTCTTAAGAGGTTTAATATTGGTCATAGAAGAACCTATGTGAAAGTGAATCATAGTTAAGTGGTCTCTTAATTTATGTTTTTTAAGCATCTCGTACGCTTCTAAAATTTCGGTTGAACTTAATCCAAATTTAGAATCAATACCTCCACTTTTTGCCCATAATCCACCACCTTGATTAAACAAACGAACTCTTAATCCAATATTAGGACAAGGTAGTTTTGTCTCTTTTGAAACCTCTACAATAATCTCAAGCTCATTAAGTCCTTCAATGATTAGTGTAATATTATGACCCATTTTTTTAGCAATAAAACCTAAGTGAATCATCTCTTTATCTTTAAAACCATTTACGGTAATTGGAGCATTTTTATTGTAAGTCATTGCAATAAAAAGTTCTGCTTTGCTTCCTGCTTCTAAGCCATAGTTGTATTTTTCTCCAGCTGCAATTAAAGGCAGCAAAAAATTAGGCAGTTGGTTTACTTTTAAAGGAAAAACAGCATGAAACTTACCTTTGTAGTTATACTCTTTAATAGCATTTTCATAGAGATTAAAGAGTTTATCCACTTGAATTTTTGTTAAGTGAGGAAATCGTAAAAGCAAAGGTCCTTTGTAATCTTGCGCTCGTATCTCTTTTACTAAATTAATCAATGCTGGTTTGGATGCATAATTTACTTTAACCAAACCATTTTCTATAATGAAATTGTCTTCACCCCAGATGTCTATGCCAAAATTTTCCAATACTAAAGTTCCTTTATTAAAATAGATTTTTCTTCTTTTGTTTGAAGATTTTTGATGGTAACAGAGCCATTTTTTAACTCATTTTCACCTATAAGTATCATATGTGTTGCTTCTATTTTTTCAGCAATTTTAAAGTGCTTATTAAAATTTCTTGGTTCATACTCTACATAACAATTTTGCTCTTTTCTTTTTTTCAATGCAAGTGAAAAAAGAGTTGGCAATGCCTCTTTATCTAAAGCTCCAAAATAGTAGTGCTCTTTTTTATTTTCTTTTATTTTTATAAGTTCCCAAACACGCTCAATGCCAATAGCAAAACCAATGGCAGGAGTAGGTCGACCTCCTAGAAATTCAACAAGTTTATCGTATCTTCCACCGCCTGCAATTGCACTTTGTGCGCCTATTTCATCGCTTACAAATTCAAATGCAGTTTGCGTATAGTAGTCCAATCCTCGTACTAAATTGGTATCTATTTCAAAAGCAATATTATTGGCACTTAGAATAGTTTTAAGTGCTTCAAAGCTTTCATTGCAATTTGAACACAAATTGTGTGTAATTTTAGGAGCATTAGTTAAAAGTGATTTACAGGTTTCATTTTTACAATCCAATACTCGAATTGGATTAGTTTCAATTCTTTTATTGCAATCTTCACACAATTTTTCTCTTAAATTGAATAAATGAGAAACCAAATTGGTTTTATAGCCGGGCATACACTCATTGCATCCTAAAGAGTTTAATAAAAGTTTAAATTTAATGCCAAAGAAATCAAAAATATCTTTAATCATACAAATAATATTGGCATCTTCATAAATACTATTTTCTCCAAACGACTCACAACCAAACTGATGAAACTGCCGTAAACGACCTTTTTGTGGTCGTTCATATCGAAACATAGAACCAAAATAATAGAATTTGTAGGTTCCTCCTGCTCTGTCAAACTTGTTTTGAACGAAACTTCGTACTACTCCAGCAGTTCCTTCAGGACGCAAGCAAACATCATTTTCACCTTTATCAATAAATTGGTACATCTCTTTATTAACAATATCGCTGCTTTCCCCAACACTTCTTTTGAATAAAGCAGTCTCTTCTAAAATAGGAGTTTCAATATAAGAAAAGCCATAGTTTTTAGCAATTCTTGAAGCATTTTCTATAAAATAAGTAAATAGTTCACTCTCATGGTTTAAAATATCTTTCATGCCTCTTAGGCTTTGAATATTACTCATTGATAAACTCCTCTATTTTTTCTGATATGGTTTTAATACTTAAAGAGGCATTTATAAAAAGATGATTAATATTTAATAGTTCAATAGTTTTTTTCATACGTTCTTGAATATCGAGTAAATATTCTACTCCTCTGGCTTCAATTCCATCATTTTCTTTTTGGCTTAAACGAAGAGATAACTCCTCTTTACTTAACTCTAACAAAATAACATGTGTGGGCAAATTATTAGAAGTAGCAATAATATTTAACGTTGTTACAATTTCATAAGGTAAATTTGAAGCATACGCAATACCACTTATTAGGCTTCGGTCACTTATAATCATCTTATTTAAATTGGGTTTGATTACCTCTTTTGTATGTTCAGCTCTGTCTGCTAAAAACAGAAACATTTCAGCAATATTGGATTTAGCTTCAGCATTAAGTGCCATGGCTCTTAATTTTTTCCCAAGTTCAGTTCCACCTGGTTCTTTGGTAAAAATAGCATTTGGATAATTGCTTTTAAGCAGATCTAATTGTGTTGATTTCCCCGCTGTATCAATGCCTTCAATTACAATATACATTCTGCAATTTCCTTTGGAATTAAGTGTTTAAATTTGCCATTAAAAAGAATAATTTCTCGGACAATGGTAGAAGAGACAAACGCATTTGCTAAAGTAGGCATAAGGTACAATGTTTCAATTTTTTTATTAATGGAAGAGTTAGCATAACCCATTTGAAGCTCAAATTCAAAATCTGAAATAGCACGAAGACCTCTAATAATGGTATTAATTTCAAGTTTTGTTGCTAAATCTACAAGTAAGGTGTCGAAACCTAAGACGCTTACACCTTCAATATCTTTTGTTGAAATTTGTGCAAATTCTACTCGTTTTTCATGGCTAAACATAGGAGCTTTTCTCTCACTTTTTGCCACAGCAATAATGACTTCATCGAAAATATTTGCCGCTCGTTTGATAATGTCCATATGCCCATTGGTAATGGGATCAAACGTACCACTGTAAATGGCACGCCTGTAAGAAAGTGGTTTAATAGGTTTTGTTTGCATTGTTATTCCCATCTTTTATATAACGAATTTTCTATTTTTAACAGATCAAAGAGTTTTCCAATTAGAAAATTTTCCATCTCATCTAATGTTTGCTGCTGTGAATAGTAACCTAATACGGGTGGGGCTATTGTAACATTCATAGAAGAGAGTTTGTGCATATTTTCCAATGCCAAAGTACTGTATGGCATCTCTCTAGGAGAAAGTACAATATTTCTTTTTTCTTTTAACATAACTGTAAAGGCACGTGTAATTAAATTATCTGCAATTCCAACTGCACATTTTGCAAGGGTGTTCATGGAACAAGGCAGAATAATCATGGCGTCTGCTCCAAAAGAACCTGATGCTATTGAAGCATCTATTTGATTCTCTTTATACAGAGTTACATTAGGGTAGCTGCTAGCTTTTAAAGAGATATTATTTTCCAATTTCAATGCACGTTTCGCACTTTTTGAAAGCACTACATACGTATGAATATCTTTTGGAAGTTTTTCTAAAAATTTAAGGCTCAAGTTGACTCCACTTGCACCCGTAATTGCGACAATTAATTTCAAATAGCAAACCTTTATTTGGTCTAAAATATCATGGATTTTATCGAAAATTATCTTTTATTTCAAGCGAAATAGCTTTGAATAGAGAATGATTTGACAATTTAAAGAATTTAGCTATTATATAGGCTTTTCTTAAGGCTAGTTTAAATGAAAATAGGCTAACATTTTGTATAACAAAAATTAACTTACACTGAATAAAATGTAAAATAATTAAACTATAAAATAATCATAATTATACATATTGTAAAAGGAAAATAGGATGAAAAGAACAATTAGTTTTGTAAGAGTTAATATCTACAACATGAAATATGTGGATGCACAAAAACTCGCAATTGAGCAGTATGTTAAAAAGAATAGCATTCAAGTAGATGAAGAGATTGAAATTGAAGTTAATTTACCCAACGAAGAAAAAAATATTATAGATATGCTTAAAATATGCAAACACTCTAGTACTTTAATTGTTTCAGATTTAAATGTCTTTGGACGTACCACTGAAGTGATTTTAGAGATTTTAAAATATCTTTTAAAAAAGAAAGTACGAATTGTTTCTGTGAACCAAAACTTAGATTTAATCGATGACGATGATATGTTAACACAAATGATTTTAGGGGTTATTAATATGACCATTTTATTAGAAAAAGAGTTAATGAGTTTACGAACAAAAGAGGCATTAAATGCTAAAAAAATTGAGGGAGTTAATTTAGGAAAACCTAAAGGAACGATTCAAAAGTCAAAATTCGATAAACAACGAGATAAAATTGAAGAGCTTTTAAGCGTAGGATTATCGGTGCGAAAAATTGCAAAACTTTTAGGGTATAACAATCATATTGGTTTGAATAATTATGTTAAAAAACGAAATATTCGTGAAAAAGTTGAAGAAGATTCTTACGAAGATAAAATTGCTAGCTAAATAAAAACTCTTCTTTTTAAGAAGAGTTTTTTTACTTTTACACACTCTCTTAAAAGAAATTTAACTTTATTTTTTATTCAATTGTTGTACAATATATGCTATTAAATATACTATGGAGTTAATATGAAAGTTTTATTGATTAAAGATGTTAAAGGTTTAGGAAAAGAAGGTGAAGTTCACGAAGTTAAAGATGGATACGGAAAAAACTTTTTAGTAGGAAAAGGTCTTGCTTTATTAGCAACCAATGAAGTTTTAAACAGACACAAAGCACAAGAGCGAAAAAGAGCTGAAATTGAAGCCCAAGAGATTGCATTAGCAAAAGAAGTTGCACAAAAAATCGAAGCTTCTAAATTAACTATTAAACACAAAGTTGGTGCCAATGGAAGCTTAATTGGTTCAGTTACTAGCAAAGAAATTAGTGAGACATTACTAGAACAACTTGATATTGAAGTGGATAAAAAACAGATTCAAGTAGATGCTAAAATGAAAACAATTGGTATTTTCAATGTAGAGTGTAAGCTAGGTCATGGTATTTATGCGACTCTTAAAATTGATATTATTGCATTAATATAAGGGTGTTTAATGTTTGATGCAACAACCATACTTGCGTATAGAGGCGAAAATAAAGCAGTTATCGGAGGTGATGGACAAGTTACCTTTGGACACACTGTTTTAAAAGGCAATGCTACTAAGATACGAACGCTGTATAAAGGACAAATTTTAGCAGGTTTTGCGGGGAGTACCGCAGATGCTTTTAATCTGTTTGATATGTTTGAATCAAATTTAGAACAAACAAAAGGGGATTTACTTAAAGCGGTAATTGCCTTTTCAAAAGCATGGAGAAAAGACAAGCTGCTTCGGCAACTTGAAGCCATGATGATTGTTTTAAACAAAGACCATATCTTTATTTTAAGTGGAACAGGAGATGTAGTTGAACCAGAAGATGGGAAAATAGCTGCCATTGGAAGTGGTGGAAACTATGCTATTAGTGCTGCTCGTGCTTTATATAAACATGCCAAAATGGATGAAGAAGAGCTAGTCAAAGAGTCGTTAATGATAGCAGGAGAGTTGTGCATTTATACCAATCAAAATATTAAAATATTGAAACTTGAGGAAAAAAAGATATGAATTTAACGCCTAAAGAGATTGTTAAATACCTTAATGAATATATTATTGGTCAAGACGATGCTAAAAAAACAATTGCATTGGCACTTCGTAATAGATACCGACGAATGCAACTTCCTGCAGATATTCAAGAAGAGATTATGCCTAAGAATATTTTGATGATTGGAAGCACGGGAGTTGGTAAAACAGAAATCGCACGACGCTTAGCTAAGATGATGAACTTGCCTTTTGTTAAAGTTGAAGCCAGTAAATATACTGAAGTGGGTTTTGTAGGACGAGATGTGGAGTCTATGATTCGGGATTTAGTCTATGAATCAATTTCATTAGTAACCAAAGAGTATGAAACAAAAATTCAAGGAAATATTGATGCTGAAGTTGTACGACAAATAGTTGAAAAACTTATACCTCCTTTACCAAAAGGAGCAACCAAAGAGGCTCAAGATTCATTTATTAAAGCGTACAATAAAATGGAAGAAAAAGTTTTAAATGGTGATCTTGACGATAAAAAAATAGAGATTGAAGTTCCTAAAAGAAGCAGTGTAGAAATTATAGATTCTGCAGGTCCTATTGATTTTTCTTCTGTTCAAGAGAGTTTAAACCAAATGATAAGTGGTATGGGTAAAGATAAAGTTAAAAAAGAAGTAACTATTAAAGATGCAAGAACTCTTTTAAGAGGGGTGGCCAGTGAAAAACTGCTTGACCATGAATCTATTAAACAAGAAGCTTTAAAACGAGCACAAGATGGCGGAATTATCTTTTTAGATGAGATAGATAAAATTGCTTCAGGTAAAAGTAACCAAAATCAAGACCCAAGTAAAGAGGGTGTTCAAAGAGATCTGCTTCCAATTGTTGAAGGAAGTACGGTAAATACTAAATTTGGGCAAGTTAAAACAGACCATATATTATTTATTGCAGCTGGGGCATTTCATGTGAGTAAACCAAGTGATTTACTGCCAGAACTGCAAGGGAGATTTCCTTTGCGAGTAGAATTAAATCCTTTAGATGAAGAGGCGTTGTACCAAATTTTGACCAATACAAAGAACTCTTTGTTAAAACAGTATCAAGCTCTGCTTGAAGTTGAAGGGGTGACACTAAAATTTACAGATGATGCTATTAAAGCATTTGCACATTTGAGTGTAGTTGCAAACATGAAAGCAGAAGATATAGGGGCACGACGATTGCATACGGTTATTGAAAAAGTTTTAGAAGATATAAGTTTTACAGCAGATGAAAAAAGAGGTGAAACGGTAGAGGTTTCTAAAGCCTTAGTCTATGAAAAGCTAGAAAATATTGTTGAACACGAAGATACAGCACGATATATTTTGTAGTTTTTTGAAATTTTTGATACAATTAGCGAATATAAATAAATTGGATTGGGGAAACAATGAATATAGTAACATTTTGTGAGATTGACAAGAGTTTAATTGACTCAAAAAACACAGTAGAAGTTTTTGGTGAAAATCACAGCGGTGAGGGAAATGTTGTTCTATTGGACATTAATTCTATTTTTGATTACGAAGAGAACAAATCAGATGCATGTGCCGAAGAGTATATCTCTATTGCTATCATTGATGATGAAAGTGACTATGATGCATTTAAAAACTTTGGTATTGATGCATGGATTAAAAGAAAAGATATTTCAAAAATCAACGAAATTATTGACTTAGCACAACAAAGGCTGTAAGATTATTATTGATACGCATTGCCATTTAGATAACAAAAAATATTTAGATGATGTTGATTTAGTTATTACAAACGCAATAAAGGGGGGGATTAAAGCTTTTTTAATCCCTGGTGCTGATTTAAATGACTTGCCTCGTGCAGTTATGCTCGCAGAAAAATATCCTGAAGTTTTTTTTAGTGTTGGAGTTCACCCTTATGATATTAAGGGATATAATGAAACCATTATGGAAACCTATGTCACTCACCCTAAATGTATTGCAATTGGAGAGTGTGGATTAGATTATTACCGATTACCTGAAGATAAAGAGGAAAAAGAAGAAGAGATAAAATTACAAAAAGAGGTTTTTGCAGCACAAATAGAGTTTGCTAAAAAATATTCTAAACCTTTAATTGTACATATCCGTGATGCTTCAAATGATTCAAAACAGATGCTAATAGAGCATAATGCTAAAGAAATAGGTGGCGTTTTACACTGTTATAATGCCGATGAACAACTTTTAAGTTTAGCCAATCATAATTTCTATTTTGGAATTGGTGGAGTGCTAACATTTAAAAATGCACGAAAATTAATTCAAGTTTTACCTAAAATACCTCAAGATAAACTGCTTTTAGAAACGGATTCTCCTTATTTAACTCCTCACCCGTTTAGAGGAGAGAGAAATGAGCCTTTATATACTCAATATGTAGCCAAAACAATGAGCGAACTGCTTGAAATTTCTCTTGATGAGATAAAAAACTTAACTACACAAAATGCAAAAAATTTATTTAAAGAGTTTTCTAGTTTAAATTAGTTAAAATACTTGACTATTTAACAATTTTAAAAAAAGGATTCTATTGACTAAACTTATATTACTCCTCTTTTTTTGTTTTTCCTCCTTGCACGCTGCTTTAATTGGTTCAAACTTTGATAAACGAGATATTCAAATTTTAAACGAGTTAGACATTGAGCCTTCTTTTATTACCGATTATGAGTTACAACAAATTTATAGCCGCTATTCAAGAAGTACGGATTATTATAAACAAAAACTAAGTGATGCCACACTCTTTGTGCCAATGATTAAAAATATTCTTCGTAATGAAGGCATTCCCTCTTCATTTATTTATTTAGCAATGGCTGAATCAAATTTTACAATGGACGCAAAGTCAAGAGTTAAAGCGATGGGTTTATGGCAATTTATGCCACAAACAGGAAGAATTTTTGGTTTAGAAAATAATATCTATGTAGATGAACGAATGGATTTTGTTAAATCTACTTATGCTGCAACTAAATATTTAAAACGATTGCACGATAAATTTGGAAGTTGGTATCTAGCAGCCATGGCATACAATGCAGGTGAGGGAAGAGTAATTGAAGCTATTACTCGCTCAACTATAGATTTGTATGTTGAAAAAAATGGATCTAACGCTAAAAAACAAGAGATTGAACGATACCGACAAATTATTAGTGATTATCAAAATAAAAAGATTCGTTTTAGAGAGTTATATCAAGTTTATAAAGAGGTTAATAAATGGGGCTTAGCTCCTGATATTTATACTCTTTTATCTGTTCAAACACAAAGTAAACGACAATATATTCCTACTGAAACACGAGATTATATTCGTAAAATTGTGGCTTTAGGTATGATGAACAACAAGAGTTTTATATCTAACGATGATGGGCATCTGTTAAATATGGGCAATGCAACGACCTCTATTGCAACAGTTAAAGTAAAAGGTGGAATACATCTGCAAAGTGTTGCTAATGCAATAGGAATGGATTACAAAGAGTTAGCAAAAATGAATTTACATATTAAAGAGTATATTATTCCTCCATTTGTAAATGAGTACGATATTTATATTCCTTACAGTACTCTTTCACGATTTAACCTAAATAAAGAGAACATTACAACCGATACCTATACTATTCATATTGTTCAAGCAGGAGATACTTTATCTACTATTGCTCAAAAATATAAACTTGATTACTCTATAATTAGAGATTTCAATAAGTTAAAAAGCAATATTTTATCAGTTAAACAAAAAATAATAGTGCCTACTGCAAGTGTTCAAAATGTCATTCAAAATAAAATGGTTTCACAAAACAATACGACAAAAAAAATTCAAAGCTATTATGTTAAAAATGGCGACACCTTATATAGTATTTCTCAGCGTTATAATATTGATTTAGATAAATTAATGAAAGATAATGATTTAAAAAATAGTTCAATAAGTATTGGAGATAAACTTGTTTTTAACTACTAATAAAATAAATATTTTATTTTTTTTGACAACACTTTTACTTTTTACAGGATGTTCTCAAAAAAATTATACCTATTCAAGCCCCAGTTCAAGCTCTTCTGAAACTTCATGGAAAAATCAAAACTATGAAAGTTCACCTAATCAAGAGATACGAAACTCACCAGCCATGCATAAAGCAACCATGCGTCCTTATCAAGTTTTTGGAAAGTGGTACTATCCTACGCTTGCAAAAGTTGGTGATCGACAAGATGGAATTGCTTCATGGTATGGTCCTGATTTTCACTCAAAAAAGACTTCTAATGGAGAGGTTTATAATATGTATGCTCAAACGGCTGCACATAAAACTTTGCCAATGAATACAATGGTTCGAGTGGACAATTTAGATAATGGAAAATCTACTGTGGTTCGTATTAATGACAGAGGACCATTTGTATCGGGTAGAATTATTGATTTGTCCAATAAAGCAGCTCATGATATTGAGATGGTAAAAAAAGGAACAGCACGAGTTAACGTTACAATTTTAGGGTTTCATGCAAAAGTGGCAACGACACAAGCTGAAAAAGAAGAAGTGGCAACGGTTGGTAAATATTATGTTCAAGTGGGTGCATTTAGACGCTCAGAAGGTGCTAGAATCACCCAACGTAAATTTAAACTTATCCTAGAAAATAAATACGATGTTATTATCAAAGAGGGGATATTAGACCATGAAGCTATTCATAGAGTTTGGATTAGTGGCTTTAGATCCGAAGAAGAAGCAAAAGATTTCAGAGACAACAATGGCTTAAGTGGAGCTATGATTATTGCAGAATAATGGAGAAAAAATGATTGAGTTAAGTAGAAAAACAAAAGAGACCAATATTGTTTGTAGATTAAAAATTAATGCTCAAGGCAAAAGTGAAATCAACACAGGCATCGGTTTTTTTGACCATATGCTAGAAGCACTATCTAAACACAGTGGAATAGATTTAGAATTAATGTGTAAAGGTGATTTACACATAGATTGCCACCACAGTGTTGAAGACAGTGGAATTGTTTTAGGACAAGCGTTGAAAAAAGCAATTTTCCCTATACAAGCAGTTGAGCGATATGGCAATGCAACTGTAGTTATGGATGAAGCTTCTGTTTCGTGTGAAATGGATTTAAGTAATCGCCCTTATTTGGTGTATGAAATTCAAGTAACAGGAAAAGTAGGGGAGTTTGATTGTGAATTGGTTGAAGAATTTTTTCACGCCTTAGTGTTAAATGCAGGAATTACTTGCCATTTAATTCAAAACAGAGGAAGAAACAAACACCATATTTTAGAAGCTACTTTTAAAGCATTTGCTGTTGCCTTAAGACGCGCATTGGTTAAAAATGAGAGCTTAGGAATCCCTAGTACCAAAGGGATTCTATGATTGAATTAATTGTCCTTGATGTTGATGGAACATTAACCGATGGGAAAATCACATATACTAATAGCGGTGATGAACTTAAAAATTTTGATGTAAAAGATGGATTGGCAATTTCAACATGGACAAAACAGTTTGGTAAAAAAGCAGCTATTATAACAGGACGAACTTCAAGTATAGTTGAACAAAGAGCTAAAGATTTACATATTGGGCATTTGTATCAAGGTGTACACAATAAAGATGAAGTAGTTGAAAGTATTTTAAAGCAAGAGGGATTATCGTGGAATCAAGTTGCTGTCATTGGGGATGACTTAAATGATTATAAGATGCTAAAAAAAGCAGGGCTTTCTTTTGCTCCTTTAGATGCTTCTTCTTATATAAAAGATATGGTTGATGTAGTATGCACTAAAAATGGCGGCAATGGTGCGGTTCGTGAAATGTTAGAGTATATAATTAAAGAGTATAATCTAGAAGAGGACTTTATAAACGCATGGGCATAAAACTTTTTGTAATGACGCTTTTTTCTTTGTCTGTTTTGGCACTGTTTAGCCAAGTTTCTAAACAGGATAAAAATAAAGAGACAAAAGATGCGCCGCTTATATCTTTTACAGAAGCTACTATGTATACAATTAACCATAAGGAAGTATTGCGAATAGTAGATGCTAAAAGTGCTATTCGCTACAAAACACGAGATGAAATGTACGATAGTACGATTGTAACTCGAGTAAAAGATAAAAATAACAAAGATTTAAAAGATGTTATTAGTGCAGATAAAATGGTTAAGAAAGATGACGTATATAGTTTCTTTAACCATGTAAAATATGATAGAGATGATGTTTTTTCATTAAGAACAGATGAAATGTATTATGATATTAAAAATGAAATTGCTTACAATGAAGTGCCATTTACTTCTGTTTATAATAACGATATTTTAAATGGAACGCATCTGTATTTGGACAATAAAATTAATTTTATGAAAGCTAAAAAAGCTCACTTTGAAATTGATATGAACGCAAGAAACAAGAACAACCAAGGATCTTTATGAAAATAATATTTACACTGTTAATTAGTTTTATATTTTTATTTGCCAATAATGAAGATAAACTTATTATTGATTCAAATAATTTTGAATCGGATGACAGTAAAGGCATTGCTATTTTTACAGGAAATGTAAAAATGCTACGAGCAAAAGATAAGCTCAATGGAAATAAAGTAACAGTATATTTAAGTAATGCAACCAAAGAAAATACAAAAAGAGAAGCCATTAAATATGTTGCTATTGGCAATGTCTCTTTTGAAATATTTACTGAACTTAAACACTATGAAGGAAAAGGGGATAAAGTAATTTATTTACCTAAACAATTGCAATATGAGATAATTGGAAATGGATATTTAAAAGATATAACGGAAGATAAAACGATTATTGGAGAAACTATTTTTATAGATCAAAAAACAGGAAATGCTACTGTAAAAGGAAGTAAAGAGAAACCAGTACGATTTATTTTAAACATTGAAAGCAGTAACAAAAATGAAAATAATTGATGCTTCCTTTATGCAATCGGCTCAAAGTATAGCCGATTCTCCAAGTCCTGATATGGCAGAAGTTGCATTCTTAGGGCGAAGTAATGTAGGAAAAAGTTCACTACTTAATACGTTAACTAAGCGAAAAGGGTTGGCAAAATCCTCTTCTACACCAGGGAAAACGCAGTTAATAAACTTTTTTAATATTAAGTTTAAAAATGACCAAGATCCTGAAACTCCTCATTTATTTGCAAGATTTGTCGATTTACCAGGCTTTGGATATGCGAAAGTTTCAAAATCTTTAAAAGAAGATTGGAACAGAAACTTAACAAATTATTTGCAAAAAAGAGCCTGTTTACAAATATTTATTCATTTAATTGATTCTAGGCATCCTCATTTGGAAATAGATAATAATGTGGATGAGTTTTTAAAATCGATTAAACGAGGCGATCAGCTAATTATAAATGCATTTACTAAAATTGATAAACTTAAACAAAATGAATTGGCTCAATTAAAGCGTGAAAATCCCGATGGTATTTTCATTTCTAATTTAAAGAAAAAAGGTATGGAAACTTTAGAACAAACTATTTCGGAGTATTTATATGGACATTAAATTTTTTAAACCCAAACTAAATGATGTTGCTTCAATGCAAGAGCTAGTTAAACAAGAAGTTGAAAAAGGAATTATTCTACTTAGAACTTCAGATGAAATGGCAACCACAATTCGTTCTTATATGGCAGTTGAAATAGATGGAAAATTAGCAGGTTTTTGTGCTTTACACATACACAGTGTTAATTTAGCAGAGATACGAAGTTTAGTAGTAACTGAAAAATTTAGAAATTTAGGTTTAGGAAAAAATTTAGTTAAAAAATGTCTAGAAGAAGGAACTTTTTTAGAAGTTAAAGAAGTACTAACATTAACCTATCAAAAAGATTTCTTTGAATCAATTGGCTTTCATGTTATTTCAAAAGAGAGCATTCCTGAGCATAAAATCTGGGCAGATTGCATACGATGTAAGCATTTCCCTGTATGCGATGAAGTAGCGCTGCTATATAAGCTGTAGCTTATATAGCATGAAAAGTGAAAAGTGAAAAATTTAATATGTCACTTGGAAGTCGAAACTTGTTTCTGTTTTATTTTGTTAATTTGAAGCTTTAATAAGTAATAACTAACAACTGTAAACAAACTTTTTGGATATGCTTTGAAGATGCTCAAGGTTCCACAGTTCACCAATTACTAGTTACTTCTTTTTCATCACACCTTAAAGGATTGGGCTAGGTTTCCTATTATTAATTGCCAGCCATCAATTACAATAAAAAAGATAATTTTAATGGGCAGTGAAATCATAACAGGGGGCAACATCATCATCCCTAGACTCATTAAAATAGATGCTACGATAATATCAATTACTAAAAATGGTAAGAAGATTAAAAATCCTATTTCAAACGCAGTTCTTAATTCACTAACAATAAACGAAGGCATTAATAGTGTTAGTGGAACATCGTCAATATTCTGTGGGTTTTCTACGTTTTTTATACGATAAAACAGAGCTAAGTCTGACTCTCTTGTATTCTTAATCATAAACTCTTTAAATGGTTTTATCCCTTTTTCTATGGCTTCTTCGTATCCTATTTTCTCTTCCATATAAGGTTTTACACCTGTTTCCCAAGAAGCTTTTCCATAAGGTTCCATAATAAAAACAGTCATAATAAGTGCCAGAGAAATAATTATTTGGCTAGGAGGAGTTTGTTGAAGTCCCATAGCTTGACGTAAAAGAGAAAAAACAATGACAAACCGCGTAAAACTAGTTACCATCAAAAGAAGCGTTGGAGCTATTGCTAAGAGGGCTAAGAGTAGGGCAATGTTTATTGTTTTTACAAATTGTGCAGGTTGATCAACTGCTGAAATAGAGAGGTTAATCATGGGTGCATCAGCGGCATAAAGTGAGTTGGCTAAAAATAACAATAAAAGTATAAAAAGTCTCAATATATAATTCCTAAGTAATAATGTTTGAATGATACCACAATAAAAGTAAATTTATTAGATTATTCTGGTTTCTTTATATAACCCAATTCTAAGAGTTTATTGAAAATTTTAGTAGTAATCATTCCTCCCGCACTTCCTCCATGCCCTCCGTGTTCAACAATAACAGTAACGGAATATTGAGGATTTTCGTAAGGACCATAAGTAGTTAACCATGCGTGTGAACGTTGAAAATATTCAAGCTCGTGTTCTTTCATTCTGACTTTTTCAGATTGTGGAATAGTAACAACTTGAGCAGTCCCTGTTTTACTGGCTAAAGTGACTTTACTATTTCTTAAGTGCCATTTTGCAGTTCCTCCATCTTCATTGGCAACATCATACATGCCTGTTTGTACAATTTTTAAGTGTGAAGCTGGAATATCAAGCTCTTTTGGTTTTTTATAAGCGTTTTCATAAAAATGAGGTTGTGGAAGTTTTCCTGTTGCTAAATATCCAGTATAGCGAGCTATTTGCATAGGAGTAACTAAAACATATCCTTGACCAATAGAGGAAATAACAGTTTCTCCAGCATACCAAGCTTTTTTAAATTTCTCTTTTTTCCACTGTCTATTGGGATTTACACCAACAAACTCATTGACTTGATCCAGTTCTGTTTTTACTCCAAAACCCAATTTTTCCATAGTTTTTTGCATTTCATCAATATCTACTTTAAGACTGGCTTTATAAAAAAAGTCATCACAGCTTTCTCTTATTGCTTTTCTAAAATGAACTCGTCCATGACCTTCAGGTTTCCAACATCTAAAATTTCGTCCGCCTAAGGGCATCTCTGCATTGCAATAAACTGAAAAATTGGGGTCAAGTCCATGTTCTAAAAATGACAATACCATACCCATTTTCCATACAGATCCAGGAGGATATAGTCCACTTATTAGTTTGTTAGTAAAGGGGTGATTAAAATCGTTTCTTAACTCTTCCCATTTTTTATGAGAAATGCCATTAACAAAGATATTATTGTCAAACTCAGGAAAGCTTCCAGCAGCTAGAAGTTCACCACTGTTCACATCCATAACAATAATTGCACCACTTTGGTCGCCAAAAAGTTCATGTATGTACTCTTGCAGTTTAATATCTATAGTGGTTTTAATATTGTTGTCTATGGAGACCTCTTTTTCATCAAACTTCTAGGTA
>JBAYYP010000025.1:0-29379 GCA_041672955.1 Arcobacteraceae bacterium | reverse complement strand
TACCAATCACTCAAAATCACAATGCTATTACAAGTAACACTGATCGAAATAAATTTCGATTTCCGAAAAGATAAATTTAAGTTTATGGTGGCACGATTTTATTATTCATTATTAGCTGTTCCAGGATTTATTCCCTACGAGCAGGCATCATTATTCATTATAGAAAGCTGGAAGTTTAGGAACAACAAACAAAGCCTTTACCTATTTATTTTTTAGAATATTTAAGTAGAGGCTTTTTTATGGGAGTTTTTAATTTTATTTATACTTTTAGCCATAACATGTTAGCTTAGTTTAAGCTGCAATGCTTTAACTATTAACTATTTAGTTTCTAAAATCTCTATAGAAATAATTTTATCTTTTTGATGGATAGCATCTAAAGCTAAAAAGCTATCTTTATCAGCTTCTTCAATTTCACCGAATACTGTGTGACCACCATCTAAGTGTGGGCAAGGTACAAAGCAGATGAAAAATTGACTTCCACCTGTGTTTTTTCCTGCGTGTGCCATTGAAAGGCTTCCTTTTTTATGAACTTGTTTTGGTGCTGAAGTTTCACATTTAATTGACCATCCAGGTCCTCCTGTGCCACTTCCACTTGGGCATCCACCTTGTGCCATGAACCCTGGAATTACTCGGTGAAACATAAGACCGTTGTAAAATCCATTGTTAGCCAATGTTGCAAAATTTGAGACGGCTATTGGTGTTGATTCTGGAAATAGTTTAATCCAAATTGTTCCATTTTCTGTTGTAATTTTTGCATATTGAAATTTATTTAACTCATCACTGCTTAAGTTGTACTCTTTGAGATCTTTTTCAAATCCAAACATTAAAATCCTTTGTGTTAATTTTTTTGCATTATACCCTCTAACTATTAAAGAGTATGTTATAAAGGCAGTTATTTATCAGGTGTTAGGTAATTTAATTTAACTAGGTTTTTAACCACTTCATTAAATACAGGAACAGCAGATTGTGAAGCATAGTAGTAGTACCAATTTTTCCCTGTTGAATTAGGGCTAATAACAGTAACTCCTATGGTGTACTTATTTTTTTTGTCATTGGCAAATCCAAAAAAGGAGCTAATATACTCTTTTTGATATTTTCCACTTTTTGCAACTTGAGCAGTACCTGTTTTTCCTCCTACTTCTATGCCATCCATTTTTGCATTTCCACCTGTTCCATCGTCAACAGTTTTAACAAGCATATCTTTCATTCTTTGAGCACTTTGTTTTGAAATTATTTGCTTGTTTTCTTCTCTTGGAATTTTAAAAATTTGATTGTCATTAGAAACTAGATGTGAGACAATTTGTGGCGTAACTATGTATCCATCATTGTTAAAAACAGTGTAGGCTTTAAGTATTTGCATAAAAGTAGAAGTCATTCCTTGACCATATGAGACAGTGGCTTTAAAAACATTATCTTCATTTTTATCTTCCCCTCTTCTTAGTTTTGCAACATCTGGAATATAACCAGAGGCTTCAGGAAAAAGGTCAATACCTGTTTTTTGAGTAAATCCAAAATCTTTAAATCCATCGCTAAACTCTTTAGCTGATAATCTTTGTGCCAGTTGTAAGGTTCCTATGTTGCTTGAATACATAACTATGTCATCTAGAGTTAAATAATTTTTAGTAAATGCGTGGTCATCGTTAATAGTAAATCGACCTAATTTATATTTGCCTTTTGGATATTCTTTTTTAGCATTAGGAACTCCTAAATTATGTGCAAAAAAGAGTTCATTTTTTTTAATTCTATTTTTATCTAAAACCAAAGAAATAGCAATTGGTTTTATAATGGAACCTGGTTCAAACAAAAATTCAACAGCATTTACATTTAAAAAAGGAATATCTTCTTGGCGTATTTTTTCAGGATTAAAACGATTTGAAGTGGCAAGTGCTAATACTTTTCCTGTTTTACTGTCCATAATTGAGACAATAATTTCGTCTGCTCCATATTTTTCTTTATAAAAATCCATCTGCATTTCAATATTTTTTTGAAGCTTTAAAGGGATATTTAAAACAACCGATAATCCGTCATTTTTATTTTTAATGATTGAATTTCTGTTAAAAGAGATATAGGAAAGAACATCTCTTTCCCCTTTTAAAATTCCATCGTTAAAATCATTTAAAGCTTCGTTATAGCTTTTTTCCAATCCTTTTATTCCATTTACTCGTGTTTTTTCATTTTCTGATTCATATTTTGAAATATAACCAATAGCAGGAGAGAGAGAGTTATCATACGAATAGATTCGTTTTTCGCCACTTACTACAATATCTAAGGCAGTTAATATCTTATTGCCATTGATAGTCATGGGTTTAAAGACATCGAGTTTTCTTAGTTTATAGTTAAGTTCTTTTAAGTTTTTGGCTGTTTTGGAATCAACATTGTACGACAATACGAGTGTACCCATTCCCTCTTTTAAAGAGTCATCAATTTTTTTCTCAATTTTTTTTGCAGGAATATCACTGTAAATACTAAAAAGCTGCACAAAGAGGTCTTTTTTATCTAAATCCAGAAAACGGGTATCAATAATAGCTTTATAGACTTTTTTTGAAGAAGATATTTTAAAGTTATCGCTGCTTATAATATCGCCACGAACGGCAAGCTCTTTTTTTGTGGTTTCTAAAGAGGGCAATCTTCTTTTTTTAGTAGCTGAGTTGTAGACTGAAAAAATAAGTATGACAAGTAATAGTAACAAAAAACAGAACAAGTAAATAATTCGTCTGGTTTTGTCATTATTCTCTTGATTTTTTATAATTTTTGAAGGCATATTTATCCATAATGTAATATAATGAGCGAATGAATTTTACCCAAAAAAGTATTAAACCCAAAGCAGATAGCTTGAATCAACCAGATTATTATTTGTTTATTTTTGTATCAATTTTAATCATAATTAGTATGCTGTTTTCATACTCATTGCCAACCTATGCGGTTGTTTTTTATGAATACAATAATTTGCATTTCTTCATACGACAATTTTTTGTAGGCATACTTTCCATATTTTTAATGTGGGGCTTATCTTTTTTAAATCCATATAAAGCATTAAAAATAATAGGCATGAGCAGTTTTATTCTTTTTTTTATTGTTATGATAGCTATGCCTTTTTTACCAAGTGGACTTGTAACAGAATCAGGAGGAGCAAATAGATGGATACGATTACCCGGATTTTCTCTTTCACCTGTTGAATTTTTCAAAATTGGATTCATCTATTTTTTAGCGTGGAGTTTTAGCAGACGAGTCTATGACCAACCTACTAAAATGAAGTGGAAAGATGAAATGCTTTTAGTGCTTCCTTATTTTGGAGCTTTTTTGGCAATTGTTTTTATTGTAGCGTTTATGCAAAAAGATTTAGGACAAGTTGTACTTATGGGAATTATTTTATTTATTATGTTAATGTTTGCCAATAGAAGCATGAAATTCTTTGTATCTTTAGGGATTGTGGCTATTATGGGAATTGTTGGATTAATTATGGTAGCTCCGCATCGAATTTCAAGAATTCAAAGTTGGTGGAGTATGGTTCAAGACACTATTTTGTTTTTTCTTCCCTCTTCGGTTGCCAGTGAACTGCGTATTAAAGAATTTCCTGAACCTTATCAGGTTTCGCACTCTTTAAATGCTATTTCTAATGGAGGTTTTAGTGGGACAGGATTAGGTGAGGGAACTATTAAGTTGGGCTTTTTATCGGAAGTACATACGGATTTTGTTTTAGCAGGTATTGCAGAAGAGACAGGTTTTATTGGGTTTACGTGCATTGTGTTGTTAGTAGCAACGGTGGTGGTTAGAGTGTTAAAAATAAGTAGACGCTCCAACAATCAGATTTTTCATCTCTTTAGTTTAGGCGTTGCTTTGATGATTATTTTTGCATTTTTAATCAATGCCTATGGAATTTCTGGAATGATTCCTATTAAAGGAATAGCCGTTCCTTTTTTAAGTTACGGAGGAAGTGCACTTTTAAGTGTGTCTGTTGCCATTGGATTGGTCTTATCTATTAGTAGAACAGTAGATTTAAAATAAAGGGTAAGCATTGGATAAAATTGTAATTACAGGTGGTGGAACAGGTGGACATTTGAAAGTAGCACAAGTGTTTATGAATGAGTTTTATAAACGTGGGTACAAGCCTATTTATATTGGTTCTTCAAATGGACAAGACAAACAGTGGTTTGGAAAAGAGAGAAAAGTGCAAAAAGCACTTTTTTTGGACTCCGTAGGAGTGGTCAATAAAGATTTTTGGGGAAAAATAAAATCACTACTTAAAATAATTCAACTCGCTTTTTATTGCAATGATATATTTAAAAAAGTAAAAGTAACTAAAGTTATTTCAGTAGGGGGTTACTCTGCTGCACCTGCTAGTTTTGGAGCTATTTTAACTAAAAATTGTGAGCTTTATATTCACGAACAAAATTCAAGAATGGGAAAACTCAATCAATTGACGGCCAGATTTGCTAAAGAAATTTTTTCCTCTTATGATATTAATTCAAGAGTGCGAGACTATCCAGTAGATGCTAAGTTTTTTGAAGAAGCACGTATTCGCACAGAAATTAAAACAATAATTTTTTTAGGTGGTTCTCAAGGGGCAAAAGCGATTAATAATTTTGCTTTAAAAGTAGCACCACAACTCAAAATTATGGGCATAAATATTATTCACCAAACTGGTAAAAATGATTTTGAAAGAGTTTTACAAAAGTACAAAGAGATGAAGATAGAAGCAGAAGTCTTTGATTTTTGCACCGATATTGAAAAAAAAATGTCTAAAGCTGACTTTGCTATTAGCCGTTCAGGTGCATCAACACTGTGGGAACTTAGTGCAAATGCCTTGCCTACACTTTTTATTCCTTATAGCTATGCTGCACAAAATCATCAATATTACAATGCAGAATTTTTATATAAGAAAAAGTTAGCATTTTTAAAAGAAGAGAGCGAACTTAGTCAAGATTTTTTCTTTGAGTGTTTGAAAAAAGACTTGACTAAAATGAGTAAAGGATTAGCGGAATCTATTATGAGTGACTCAATTGAAGTCATAGTGGATATTATTTTAAACGAAGAAAAGAAGTAAAACAATACCAAATATAATTCTATAAACCCCAAAGGCAACAAAGGTAAAACTCTCTAAAAACTTTAAAAAGAGTTTAATCGTTAAAAAAGCCACAATAAAAGAGACCATAAACCCCACGGCTAAAACCACAAGGTTGGAAGAAGTAAAGTCATTGTAATGTTTTAAAATATCATAACCTGTGGTAGCACACATAACAGGAAATGCCAGTAAAAAAGAAAACTCTGCACTGGCTTTTCGTGTAAGTCCTACAAGCATAGCTCCTATAATAGTAGCTCCTGCTCGGCTTGTTCCTGGGATTAAAGCAGCAATTTGTGCAAGCCCTATATATAAAGCTTGTTTATAAGAGATATTTTCAACATCGTCAATAAAATGTTCTTTTGGTTTATAACTTCTTTCTACTAGTAAAAAAATAATTCCCCCTATAATAAACATAACAGCAACAACAGGGATACTAAAAAGTGCTTTAATATGAGATGCTAATAAAAATCCCACTGCACCAATAGGAATAAATGCTAAGGTAATCTTTTTCCATAACTCAATGTGTTTAAAGGTAAATTTGCTGGGGTAGGTTAAAATAACGGCTAAAATAGCAGCAAACTGAATAATAACTTCATACGCTTTATTGACTGCCGTTTGTTCTAAATTTAGAAATTCACTGGCAATAATTAAATGCCCTGTTGAAGAAATGGGCAAAAATTCGGTAAACCCTTCAATAACGCCTAAAATAACTGAGTCAATAATGGTCATTGAATTCCTTTTTCTTTGATGAGTTTGAAAAAAAGTTTAAGTGCTTTTTTCTCTTTTATACCAAGAGTGTAATCTATATGTGTTAAATATTTTACAATATTTTTGGTTGAAATACCGGAACGCAAAGCATACTGTTTTAAAATGTATTGAGGAATTTTAATTTTTTGTTTATCAAATTTTCCAATTAAATGCTGAAGCTCTTTTTCATATTTATTTACGCACAAAACTGCAAACACAAAAGGGAGCTTATATTTGTCTTGCCACGCTTTTGCCAAATCGATAAAATTTTTATCAAGATGTTCGTGATAATATTTTAAAGCTTTATCACCAATTAAAACTCTTCCTTGTAAATTTAAGACTTTTGCCAGTGCATTGGAAGTTTCACTTTGATAATCTTCTTGATTTTCCCCTGGAATAATTAAAACTGATAAAACCTCTTTTTTAGCCACAATTCCTAAGTCTAATTTTTTTTTATTACGTGAAGCAATGGAAGAGATAAATGCGGCATCTATCTCTTTGTGTCGGAATTTATTATTTATATAGGCAGGATAAGATTTTTTGTATTGAATAATTGCTTTTGTTTGAGTTGAACGAATATTCTTTTTAATAAAAATATGAAAAGGGAGTAAATTAATAAAATCAATTTTACCAAATATCATTTGTAATCCTAATCAAATTTTTTTTTGGTATAATACAAGAATTTAGGTAAATAAGGGGTTAAAATATGGTAAATATCGAGTTTTTAGGACCAATAAAAAAAGAGCCATTGCAATTAGAAATTACCAATTTAAGCCAGTTAAGTGAAGTTTTAAAACAAGATACGCAGCTGGTTAGTTGGTTAGAAAGTTGTGCGGTTGCAGTTAATGATGTTTTGGTTTCTTCAAAAGATGTAGAACTAAAATCGGGTGATAAAGTCTCTTTACTTCCTCCTGTTTGTGGCGGATGATTTTAATGAAAAGTGAAAAGTGAATAATGAATAATGAAAAATATTTACAACTTATTGATGGGGCTTTGCCTGTTGAGCAAATAACTAATGCTTGGTATCGTGAATTTAAAAATAGTAATTATGGAGCTATTATTACTTTTGTGGGTGTTGTTCGCGATGAAAATGGCATAGATGGATTGTCTTTTGATATTTATGAACCCATTTTAAACTCTTGGTTTAAAGCGTGGCAAGAAAAAGCAAAAAGCAAAAATGCAATTGTGCTTATGGCTCACTCTAGAGGTGATGTTCCAAATCATGAAAGCTCTTATGTAGCAGCGGTTTGTTCACCACAAAGACGGGTGGCTTTAGAGTTAATAGATGAATATGTAGAGGATTTTAAACAAAATGCTCCTATTTGGAAATATGATATTATTAATAATCAAAGAGTCTATGCACAAGACAGAAGTTCGAAAATTCAAGGTGCAGGAATATTAAGCTAATGCGAATAGATTTACACAACCACACTCATTTTTGCAATCATGCAACAGGAACTATGAGAGAGTATGTTTTAAAAGCTATTGAGAAAAAAATTGATGTTTTTGGATTTAGTGAACACGCTCCCATGGATTTTGAAAAACACTACCGTTTGCCTTTGGAGAAAGTAGTTTGCTATGAAAATGAAGTTAAAAATTTAAAAAAAGAGTTTGAAAATTCTATTGAAATTGTATTGGGATACGAGGTTGATTTTATGCAAAACATTCCTATGTTAGACTCTATTTTAAATGCAAAAGTTGATTTTTTAATAGGTTCAGTGCACTTTTTAGATGGCTGGGGTTTTGATAATCCTGAGTTTATTGGAAAGTATGAAAATCAAAATATAGATACCATTTGGCAAACCTATTTTGACTGCATTGAATCTATGGCAAAATCAAATTTGTTTGATATTGTTGGACATTTGGATTTGATTAAAATTTTTAAATTTATGCCTAAAAAAGAGATAAAAATATTGGCAAGTAACGCTATAAAAGCAATTAAACAATCCAATATGGCAGTTGAAATTAATACAGCAGGATTTAGAAAACCGATAAAAGAGCAGTATCCTAGCCGTGAGCTTTTAGAGTTGTGTTATGAGTGGGATATTCCTATTACCTTTGGTTCAGATGCGCATGCGGTTGATCAAGTGGGATATGGCTATGAAGAGGGTGTGGCTTTAGTTAGAGAAATAGGGTACACCAAATGTTTAACTTTTAAAAACAGAGAGAGAATGCAGGTCATTTTTTAGGCTATTTTAAAAAAAAGTATATAAAATTTTTTAACATATATTGTGTAAACTTTATGCATAAAATATTTAAAATTTGAATTTCATTTAGATATAATTATCAAAATAATTTTAGGAGTAATAGTAATGGGTAAGTTTGTTAAAAATACAAAACATTTTTTTGAATACTGTGAAGAGAATGAAGTAAAATTTGTAGATTTTAGATTTACAGATTTAAAAGGGACATGGCACCATGTTTCTTATATGTTAAGTGCAGTAGATGCTGAACTTTTAGATAATGGAATGCCATTTGATGGTGCATCAATTGATGCGTGGCAACCCATTAATAAATCGGATATGATTTTAAAACCCGATGTTCAAACAGCATTTTTAGACCCTTTTCCTACTGATTCTACAATAATAGTTATATGCGATGTATATGATATTTATAAAGAACAAATGTACGAAAAATGCCCACGTTCAATTGCTAAAAAAGCACTCGTTCAGTTAAGTGAATCAGGAGTAGGTGATGTGGCTTATTTTGGTCCAGAAAATGAATTTTTTATATTTGATGATGTCAAAATAAAAGATAATGTCAATGAGTCTTACTACCGAGTGGATTCAGAAGATGGAGTTTGGAATGATGCAACCGATTACGATATGGGAAACATGGGACACAGACCAAGAACTAAAGGGGGATATTTTCCTGTAGCTCCTGTTGATAATGCAGTTGATTTAAGAGCAGAGATGATGCAAGTTTTAGAGCAAGTTGGCTTAACGGTTATTTTAGGACACCACGAAGTAGCACAAGGACAACATGAAATTGGAATTGTATTTGCAGATTTACTTGAAGCTGCGGATAATGTTCAAAAATTAAAATACGTTATTAAAATGGTGGCACACCTAAATGGTAAATCGGCAACATTTATGCCAAAACCTCTTTATGGCGATAATGGAAGTGGAATGCATGTGCACCAATCTGTTTGGAAAGATGGAAAAAACTTGTTTTATAAACAAGGTGAGTATGGAAATTTAAGTGATACTGCTCGACACTATATCGGAGGAATTTTCAAACACGCACGTGCCTTAGCTGCATTTACAAACCCTTCAACAAACTCATATAAACGACTAATTCCAGGATTTGAAGCGCCTTCTATTTTAACGTACTCTTCTCAAAATCGTTCAGCTTCTTGTAGAGTTCCTTATGGAGCAGGTGAGAAAGCAACACGAATAGAAATGAGATTCCCTGATTCTACTTCTTGTCCATATTTAGCCTTTGCAGCAATGCTTTGTGCTGGGCTTGATGGAATTGCTAATGAAACAGAGCCAATTGGTCCTATGGATGAAGATTTATATGAAATGTCTTTAGATGAAATTAGAGAGAGAAAAATTCCTCAAATGCCTCACACATTAAGAGGTTCACTAGAAGCTCTTATTAGAGACAATGATTTCTTAAAACCAGTATTTACGCAAGAGATGATTAATAAATATCAAAACTATAAGTTTGAAACACAAGTATGGCCAGACGAAGCCAGACCAACTGCGTTTGAATTTAAATCAACTTACTCTTGTTGATTTAAGAAGTAATGGTTTTATAATTTTAAAAAGGTTGAGCTTCTTAAATTCCCACTTAACGCTAAATGGTAACACATTTAAAACTATTTGTTTAAAAAGGGCTTGACAGTCGCTAAAAGCTTGACTTTTAAGCTATTCTAAAGATAAAATGAGTCAATAAATAATTGGTTTATAGCTTTAAGGAGTGATTATGATGAGTAGAATGTCAATAAAAGGAAAGTTAATTATACTTTCTTTTGTAGCAATAGTTGTAGTAGCAATAGTTATGGGGACTAATTCTATTATTTCAATTAATAACTTGTCTAAAGAGAATGTTATTAATTTTGAAAAAGAAGCATATGCCAAAAAAGAGATAGAGTTAAAAAACTATGTATCTCTAGCTATGAAATCTGTCGATTCTTTTTATCAAAGGACATCTAAAGAAAAAGTAAAAGAAGAAGTTCAAACCTATTTAAAAGGGCAAACTGAATTTTTATTTTCTATTTTAAATGGGGAGTATAAAAAGTATAATGGAAAAGTTTCAAATGCAGAACTCAAAGAAAAACTAATTGAAATTATTGAAGCAACTCGTTATGGGAAAGAGGGGTATTTTTGGATTAATGATACTCAAGCAGTAATTGTTATTCACCCTATAAAAAGAGAACTAGACGGCAAAGATTTGTACAACTTTAAAGATGAAAAAGGGAAACAAATTTTTAAACTTTTTGCTGAAGTTGCTAGTAAAGATGGCGATGGCTTTGTGGATTATGTGTGGCCAAAACCAGGATTTAATGAACCTCAAGACAAGGTTTCATATGTAAAGCTGTTTGCACCTTTTAATTGGGTAATTGGAACAGGAGAGTATGTGGATAATGTTACTTCAAAACTACAAGAAGAAGCGTTAAAAACTATTGGCGAAATGAGATATGGAGTTGATGGCTACTTTTGGATTAATGATTCTAATCCTAAAATGATTATGCACCCTATGCAACCTGCTTTAAATGGAAAAGATTTATCGCAATCAAAAGACCCTAATGGCAAATTTTTATTTAATGAAATGGTTACAGTTACACAAAAAAGCAAAAGTGGTGGCTTAGTTGAGTATATGTGGCCAAAACCTGGAAAAGAGAGTGCTCAACCTAAGTTTTCTTATGTACAAAAATTTGAGCCTTGGGATTGGATTATTGGCACGGGCGAGTATGTGGATAATATTGAAGATGAAGTTCTTGCCATGCAAAAAAAGACGAATGAAGAGATTACCTCTATAATAACAACTATGGTGATTTTTACCTTAATTTGTGTGGTAATTCTAAATTTATTTATTGGATTTTTGATTAAAAAAGCAGTTGTAACGCCTTTAGAAGAGCTAGATAGTGCTATTTTGCATCTTATGAGTAATAAAGGCAATGTTAAAGAGAACATTCAAAAAGTAAATGATGATGAAATTGGAAAAATAGTAGATAGTTTTAATGGATATTTAACGCTGCTTAATGAAAACGCTAAACAAGATGAAGTAGTTATTAAAGAAGTAGAAGAGGTTATTTCTAAGGTTAATAATGGATTTTATGCCTATAGAGTTCATGCAACTTCAAATAATCCGTTGGTAGAAGAGTTAAGACTTTCTATTAACTCAATGATTGATAAAGCGTTTATTAATCTTTCTCAAATTAATGCCAATTTAGTAGAGTATGTAAAGTCTAATTATAAGCTTCAAATTAATACAAACGATGACCAATCGGGGGGAATTATTGCATCAATTGCTAAAAGTTCTGTGTTAGTAGGGCATAATATTTCTGAGTTTTTATGCATGATTAATCAAGCGGGGGATAAATTAAACGAAGATACTAAAATATTGTCAACTTCTGCTAATGACCTCTCTACGTCTGCCAATGAACAAGCGGCTTCTTTAGAAGAGACAGCCGCTGCTATTGAACAAATTACCAGCAATATTAAAAACAACACTGAAAATGTGAGTAAAATGTCTGCTTTAGCAAATGATTTAAATGTCTCTGCAAAAACAGGAGAAGAGTTAGCAACTAAAACAACAAGAGCTATGGAAGATATTGATAAACAAGTTAATTCAATTAACGATGCCATTACTGTTATTGACCAAATTGCGTTCCAAACTAATATTCTAAGCCTTAATGCAGCAGTTGAAGCTGCAACTGCTGGAGAAGCTGGAAAAGGGTTTGCAGTTGTTGCTGCTGAAGTGCGAAACCTAGCTTCAAGAAGTGCTGAAGCTGCTAAAGAGATTAAACTAATAGTTGAAAGTGCCACTTCAAAAGCCAATGAAGGAAAACTTATTGCTAATAATATGATTGCTGGGTACTCGGATTTAAATCAAAAAATTGGTCAAACAATTGATTTAATTGCAGGCGTTACTTCTGCTAGTAAAGAGCAAGAGTCTGGAATTGTGCAAATAAATGATACTGTTGCTGTTTTAGACCGTGCTACGCAGGTGAATGCGTCTTCTGCTTCAAATATTAATAGGCTGTCTAATGAAGTTAGAGCTATGGCTGAAAACTTATTGAATATTGCCAGTAAAGCTACTTATGATAAAAGTAGAAATAATCAAACCTGTGATGTGGATATGGTATTTAAAATCGCACAACTTAAAAATGATCACATTGTCTTTAAAAATACTAACTTTGCTAAATTAGGTGGCAAAGAAGTTACCTCTTGGAAGGTTACTGACCATCATAGTTGTAACTTAGGAAAATGGATTGATGAACAAGAGTTAAAAGGTGAAATATATACAAAAACTTCTAGCTGGAATGAGTTAAAAGAGGCTCATAAATTAGTTCACTCTAATGTACAACGCTATATTGATGGCAATGTGCAAGAGGAGGCTAAAGAGAGCTTAGTTGAGGTATCTAATGATTTAGAAAAAAGTATGTGCAAAGTATTTGAGTTGTTGGATTTAATTAAAATAGATAACTGTAAAATAATTGCCTCTACCAATGAAACTACTGATTCTTCTGTGAAAAAAAATATAAAAACAAAAGAAGAGCCTAAAAAACTTGAAACTCATAGAGTAGAGAGTTCTAAACCTGTTTTAGCTAAAAAAAGTGAGACGGTTGCTTCTAAGAAAAGTGATGATGGAGAGTGGGAGAGTTTTTAGTAATTAATAGCTAATAATGGAATATTTCATGGCAAGTTTATTTAGAAGGTTAATCTTTATTTTAAGGATTGACAAACTGCAGCAAAGCCCCGAATAAAATTCGGGGTTTTGGAACTTAACACTTAATACTCAACACACAAGAATTAACATTTGAAACTTAACTCTTTTTAGATATAATCCCAAAAAATAATATATGCTAATTTACGTGTAAGGAATATGATGAATAAAATAGAACTCTTAAGTCCTGCTGGAAATTTGGAAAAACTCAAAATTGCTTTTGCTTATGGGGCAGATGCTGTTTATGGTGGGGTAAGCCACTTTTCTTTGCGGATTCGAAGTGGAAAAGAGTTTACGCTTGAAACTTTCAAAGAGGGAATTGATTATGCTCACTCTTTGGGTAAAAAAGTCTATGTTACGATTAATGGGTTTCCTTTTAATTCACAAATTGAACTTCTTAAAAAACATATTATAGAAATGGCAAAACTCAATCCCGATGCCTTGATTGTGGCAGCTCCAGGGGTGGTTAGATTGTGCCGTGAACTGGCACCCCAAATTCCTATACATCTTTCAACACAAGCTAATGTTATGAACTATTTAGATGCCCAAGTCTACTATGACATGGGAGTGCGTAGAATTATTGCTGCACGAGAGATCAGTTTACGAGATGTGCAAGAGATAAAAAAAATGCTTCCCGATATGGAAATAGAGATATTTGTTCATGGTTCCATGTGTTTTGCGTACAGCGGAAGATGTTTAGTAAGTGCCGTTCAAATGGGAAGAGTTCCAAACCGTGGAAGTTGTGCCAATGATTGCCGTTTTGAGTACACTTTATTTGCTGCAAATGAAGAGCATGGAACACTTTTTAGACTGGAAGAAGAAGAGGGTGTGGGGACGTACATTTTTAACGCCAAGGATATGAATTTAGCAAGTTATGTGGATGAAATTATTGCCACGGGTGCGGTTGATTCGGTTAAAATAGAAGGGCGTACGAAATCGCCTTATTATGCAGCCGTAACTGCGTATACCTACCGTCAAGCCATTGATGATTCGTATGAAAAATGTTTTGATGCTTCTAAATACCAAAAAGAACTTGCCACTACTAAAAACAGAGGTTTTACAGATGCCTATTTACTTCACAGACCTTTTGACAGAACCGATTCACAAAATCATGAATATGCTTTAAGCAAGGGAAGTTATGAAGTCAGTGGACTTGTAACTGAAGATGAGATGCACTTTTTATGCAAATATAAAACCTACCCCAATGAAAAAATTGAAATTTTTGCACCTTTAAATACAGAAATAAAAGAGTGCGATAATGAGATTGGTTCAATTAAAAAAGATGAAAATGGCAAATATTATATTGAGTTTAAAAAAATACTTACAGAAACCAATAAAGAGTTAGAGTCCGTTCACAGTGGAAATGTTAATAAAATTCAGTTACCAGGCAGACTTCCGTATTTAACCATGTTTCGAGTAGAAAATGAAGAAGAAGAGGAGAGTTTCTGTAATTCATGATTTATTTTAGTGTAACGAATAATATTAACATTAAGCTCATAGATTCGACGCTTGTTGCGTACAAACGCTTTGAGAAAGATGGTTTGTGGATTAATGAAAATATCTATTGTGCCACGTATGATGAGTTTAATGATATAAAAAAAATCTTTGTTAATTTAAAACAAGAAGATTTTAAATTTGAAATTGTAGATGAAAAACGGTTTGAAAATTCAACGCTTTTTCCTAGAAAAATTGGAGTTAATTTTAAAAATGAGTATAAAAACTCTTTGCACTATGAAACGCTTATAAAAGAGCAAAACTCTGTTTTGAACCCTGAAATTGATAAAAAAATTGAAGGTTATTTAGAAGAACAACTGACTCCTTTTGATTCAATAGATTTTTTAAAAAATGAGATTCGTTTAGTTATTGTGGGCTACAGCAGCAATAACTTAGGTGAAATTATCAATTTTTGCAGTGCTATTCGTATTTTGCATGAAAAACTTAAAGAAAAATGCACTAATTTAACGCTAGATATCTATTTACAAGCATCTTCTAACAGCTACTATAAGCGAGACAAAGAAATCTTTGAAAGTTATACCTTTATAAATAAAGTGATGCCTTTAAGCATTACCATTCAAGAGCTTTCAGGATACGACTATTATATAGATACCAGTAGTTACGAACAGTCATTTTATTATAAAGAGTTGCCTTATATTGACTTTTTTTTACGCCATTTTGGGCTTAATTATGAAGAAATTAAAGATGAAAAGAAACACAATGAATTGCACTTGCATAAGTATCATGTTAATCCTAAGCTTCAAGAGAAAATTGAAGAGATTAAGAATAAAGGCAAATTACTTCTTTTTCACCCTTATTCAGCGCATATAACACGAAGTATTCCTATTGAAAACTCTAAAAAAATATTAGAAAAACTGATTGACTTTAATCAAGATTATGTGGTGGTAACTGCCCTAAAAATTGAAAATGTTAAAAATGATAATTTTATAGATTTATCATTTTATTCAAAGAGTTTTTTTGATTTTGTCTATATTGTTTCTCAAATGGAATGTGTGATAACTGTAGATACATCAACCTATCATATTAGTGATGCATTTTTTATTCCTACTGTGGCTTTGTTTACGCAAGAAGAGTTAATTCCAAAACGACTTAAATATTATTCGTATGTAGTGCCTATTAAAATTAAAAATCAAAGCAAGAGTTTTTCGAATTTTATATTTAAAAATGAAGCTTTAAATGTGGACGATTTTAAAAGCTGGAATGAGTTGAAAATATCTAAGGTAATTAAATTATTAGAAAAAATTAGATAAAATAGCCCAATTTAAAAAAAGGAATGATAGATGAAGTTTGTATCAATAATAATGGGCAGCAAATCTGATTATGAAATAATGATAAATTGTGCGAATACACTAGAGGAATTTAATGTTAAATATGAGATGATAATTTCATCGGCTCATAGAAGCCCTCAACGAACACAAGATTATATTAAAAATGCTGAAGCAAAAGGAGCAGTGGCGTTTATAGCAGCTGCTGGCATGGCTGCTCATTTAGCAGGAGCCGTAGCTGCAAGTACTACTAAACCTGTTATTGGAGTGCCTATGAAAGGTGGAGCTATGGACGGAATGGATGCCATGCTTTCAACTGTTCAAATGCCCTCTGGAATGCCTGTTGCTACGGTTGCTTTAGGGAAAGCGGGTGCTATTAATGCAGCGTACCTAGCAATGCAAATTTTAGCTCTAAGCGACAAAGAGTTAGCAGCAAAATTAACAGAAGACAGAATTGTAAAAGAGAAATCTGTTGGTATTGATTCAAGAGAAATAGAAGTTATTTTATAAATATAACTTCACTTATTGCACTTTTTAATTAAAACAGTGCAATAAGGTTAACGTCTATTAAAAACAAACAAGCACCAAATACTTTTAAACACAATAAATAACGCAGTAGGAATTAAATACATGGTAACTTTTTCAGAACTTCTTTTAAAACTTCAACAATTTTGGGCGAGTCAAGGGTGTAATATTGTGCAACCTTATGATATTCCAGCGGGTGCTGGAACGTTTCATCCAGCAACGCTTCTTCGAAGTTTAGACTCTAAACCGTGGAGTGTGGCATATGTAGCACCAAGTAGAAGACCAACAGATGGAAGATACGGGGAGAATCCAAATAGGTTAGGTTCGTATTATCAGTTTCAAGTCTTAATTAAACCCAGCCCTTCTAATATTCAAGATTTGTATTTGCAGTCGTTAGAATTTTTAGGTCTTGATGTGTCTAAACACGATATACGATTTGTAGAAGATAATTGGGAATCGCCTACATTGGGTGCATGGGGGTTAGGTTGGGAAGTATGGCTTGATGGTATGGAAGTTACTCAATTTACCTATTTTCAACAAGTAGGCGGACTAGCTTGTGACCCTGTTGCCGTTGAAATTACTTATGGAACAGAAAGACTTGCCATGTATTTACAAGGTGTAGATACCGTGTTTGATATTGTGTGGAATAAAAATGAACATGGAACTACAACGTATAAAGATATTCATTTAGAAAGTGAAATCCAATTTTCTAAATACAACTTTGAAATTGCCGATACTTCTATGCTATTTAAACACTTTGATGATGCGTTTAATGAGTGTAAACGATGTCTAGAAGCACAACTCCCACTTCCTGCGTATGATCAGTGTATGATGGCAAGTCATGCGTTTAATACTCTTGATGCCAGAAAAGCTATCTCCGTAACGCAACGACAAAGTTATATTTTAAGAGTCAGAGAACTGGCACAAGGGTGTGCGGTTTTATATAAAGAACAAGAGCCCGTGCGTTTAAAAAGATTGGGTTATTAAACTCGTGCAAGTAAAAGAGATATATGCTTTCTTAAATGAACTTTCCCCTTTTGAACTGCAAGAAAAATGGGATAATTCTGGGCTTTTAGTGGGTAATGAAAATGATGAAGTTCAAAAAGTCTATATTAGCTTGGATTTAGATGAAGAGTTGCTAGACTCTGTTGAAGAGAATTCTTTGATTATTACGCACCATCCTTTGATTTTCTCACCATTAAGAAGAGTTAATTACGACTCTATGGCTACAAAATATTTACGAAAGCTTATTTTAAAAAACTGTGCTTTGATTTGTATGCATACTAATTTTGATAAAACTCATTTAAATAAATATGTAGCAGAGAAGATATTGGGTCTAAAAATAGAAGATACAAAAGAGTATATTTGTTATGCAAAAGTAGATAAATCTTTTGATGAATTCTATAAAGATATTGCAAAAAAATTGAATTTAAAGAGTAAAAAAGGTGTAAAGTGCCATGAAAATATTGAAAGTGTGGCACTAATTACAGGTTCTGGAATGTCAATGATAGCAGAAGTAGAAGCTGACTGTTTTTTAACGGGTGATATTAAATATCATGATGCTATGGAAGCAAAAGCTAGAGGAATTTCTTTAATTGATATTGGACATTATGAAAGTGAAGAGCATTTCAGTACTTTACTTTTGGGAATTTGTAACAATTATTTGAAAAAAAATAAAATACAAGCTATAATGTCAAATTCGAAAAACCCATTTGTGTTTCATATATAAGGAGAAACGGTTGAATAAATATTTAGAACAGTTAGTGCAATTATCAAAGTATGATGGTAAAATTAGTGCCTATGAGCCAAAAATTGAGAATGAAAAAAGTAAATTAGCACTTTTTTTACAAACAGCAGATTCAATCTCATCAAAAATTCAATCCAATGAGGTTGAAACAGCAGATTTAAAATCAAAAAAATCAAAAAACAATACACATTTAGTTGAATTAAAAGCAAAATTAGACGAAATTTCAAAAAAACATGGTCAAGTTCAAAATGAAAAAGAGTTAAAAGCTTTACAACTTGAAGAAGAGATCACCAAAGAACAAATTTCATTTGCTAATGAAGAGATTGCACGATTTGATAACTTAATAGAGTCTAAAGAAGAGCATTCAAAAGAGTTAAAAACAAAACTAGCTAGTGAGCAAGAAGAGATTAATGAAGTTCAAGTTAGCGTAGACAATGCTATTGAAGAGTTAAACAAAGATAGAAACGATGTTTACCAAAACCGAGCGCTGTTATTAGAAAAATTCGATAACAAAATATTAACCTTTTATGAAAAAATAAAAAGATGGGCAAAAGATACCGCGGTTGTTCCTGTACGAAAACAAGCCTGTTACGGATGCAATATGAAAATTAGTGATAAAGCATTTGCTGAAGTGATTAAAGCAGAAGAGATTGTAAACTGTCCACACTGTGGAAGAATTTTATACAAAGAAGTAGAATCTGAAGAGGCTTAATTTGAGCCTTTTTAGTACAATTTACTACTTTTTATGTTTAATAGTATATCTTCTAGCACTTCCTTATTTACTTATTAAATTAAGAAATCCCAAGTATAAAAATGCCATACCATCAAAGTTTTTTTTAAAAAATAATCCAAGCTTTCAAAAAGAGGGTATTTGGTTTCACTGCTGCTCTTTTGGTGAAACTCGTGCAATTAAACCTATAATTGAACAATTTAAAGATGAAATTAATCTATCAGTTATTACCAATACTGGATATGAAGAGGCAAAAAAAATAACTAACGAGGTTCGATATTTGCCTTTTGAAATCTTTTTACCTTTTTGGGTTACAAGACAAAAAGCACTTTTTGTGATGGAAGCTGAACTGTGGTATATGCTTTTTTTATGTGCAAAAGCAAAAGGGGTAAAAACCTATTTAATTAATGCTAGAATTTCGGATAAATCTTATAACTCATACAAACGGTTTTCATTTCTTTATAAAAAAATATTTGAAAATATTGATAAAGTCTATGCTCAAAGCTTAAAAGATAAAGAGAGATTAGAATCTTTGGGAGCAACAAATGTTGAGGTTATTGGAAACATTAAACTAGCGCAACTGCCAGTGGTTACACGGGTTTTTGACAGACCAAAAGAGTACATAATTACAGCTGGAAGTACGCATGAAAATGAAGAGAAGTTGATTTTAGATGCGTATGATGTATCTTTAGGAAAACTTATAATTGTTCCAAGACATCCTGAAAGATTTGATAAAGTAGATGCTTTAATTAGAAATTTTGTAGAAAATAAAGGTATATCGTATCACCGTTTTTCACAAGAAGAGCATTTTAAAAGTGATATAATATTAATAGACATAATGGGTGAACTTAATAATATTTATGCCATAAGCGATGCCGTTATTTTAGGGGGAGCTTTTGAAAAAATAGGGGGACACAATCCAGTAGAACCTGCTTTTTTTAATTGTGCAATAATTAGTGGGGAACACATTTTTAACCAAGTGCCTCTTTTTGAAGCCATAGAAAACTATACGCTTGTAAAAAAAGAAGAGTTGAATAAAACAATGAAAAATATAAAAAATATAAAAAAATCAAAATTAGTAAATATTGGTTCGGTTGAACCAATTATAAAGGAAATTCATGGAATACGATAAAGCGTATAAGTTAGTTGCAATTCAAGAGAGAATCTCTAATTCAAAAGCCAAAGAGCTTATTGATAAAGGGTTGGTATATGTGGGAAATAAAAAGGTTCTTATTGCAAGAGGAGAGATAGATGCAGAAACGAGCTTTAATATTAAAGAGGTTTCAAAACTTAAAGTCCTATTTCAAGATAATGATATTTTTGTTGTGGATAAACCAGCTTTTTTAACAGCCGATGAAATTTCAAAAAAATATCCTGAATATATATTGTTAAATAGATTAGATAAAGAGACAAGTGGCGTAATGCTTTTTGCTAAAAATGAAGCGTTTCAAAGTAAAGCCATTAAAGAGTTCAAAGAGAACCGTGTTTACAAAGAGTATGTAGCAATTGTAGATGGAAAAGTAATTGAAGAAATTGAAATTGACAAGCCTATTTTAACCATTAAAACAAAAGGCATAGCAAAAAGTAAAGTGGATTTAAAGCTAGGGAAATCAGCAAAAACAACGATTTATCCTCTGTTTGTAGAAGGAAATAAATCAAAAATAAAAGTAGTTATAGATACGGGAAGAACGCACCAAATTAGAGTTCATCTAAACTTTTTAGGGTTTCCTATTATTGGTGATGCCATGTATGGTAAAACGGCTGCGAATATAAAACGAGTATTGTTGCACTCTAAAAAAACAGAAATTTTGGGATATTCATTTGAAACGAAAGAACCTAAAGAGTTTAATGTCTTTGGCTTAGGAAGTTAAGTAGCACAAGTTAAGTAAAAATTAAGAATAAAAAAATAGAAAGCCCCTATTTAAAGGCATTACTCTTTTTTAAGAGATTAAGATTGACTTAAAATATTATAGTGAATTAATCTGTATTAAAGAATAATTCCTCTATAATCCCAACACAAAAAATATTTGGAGATCTGTTTTGTTTGATGTTTTAACCGGTTCATTTAGAAATACTATTAATAAAATTCGATTTAAAGACGATATTACTTCTTTAAAAAAAGCTACGGCAGAGTTAAAAAAAGCACTTTTAAAAGCCGATGTACATCACAAAACAACTAAAGACTTAATTTATAATATTGAAGTCTCTACCAAACAAATGGGTATTGGACAAGAGTCATTTTTGAAGTCACTTCAAAAAGAGTTAACTTCTTTACTAACTGCTTCTGGAAATCAAGGCTTTGTATTTTCAAACACACCTCCTACTGTTATTTTAATGACAGGACTTCAAGGAAGTGGTAAAACAACAACTACAGGAAAACTTGCTAACTATTTAAAACAGAGAAAGAAAAAAGTACTTGTAGCTGCGTGTGATTTACAAAGATTAGCAGCAGTTGAGCAGTTAAAACAAATTGCTGAACAAATTGATGTAGATATTTATTATGATGAAAATGAAAAAGATCCTGTTAAAATAGCACTTGATGCTAAGAAAAAAGCAGTTTCAGGCTTATACGATGTGTTGTTAATAGATACAGCAGGGCGTTTAGCAATTGATGATGAGCTTATGAAACAGCTTTTTGAAATTAAAAATGCTATTAAACCCAATGAAATTTTTTATGTAGCAGATACCTTAACGGGACACGATGCTACAAGAACTGCAACTACATTTAAAGAAAAAATTGGTATTGATGGGGTGATTTTATCAAAATTCGATGGCGATACAAATGGGGGAGTTGCTTTATCTATTGCACACCAAGTTGAAGTACCGCTAAGATTTATTGGTACGGGTGAAAAAATGCCCGACTTAGAAGTATTTATCCCTGAAAGAATTGTTAGCAGGTTAATGGGTGCGGGAGATATTGAGGGGTTAGCAGAAAGAACATCGGCAATAATTGATGAGAAAAAAGCCAAAGAAGTCAGTAAAAAGATTAAAAAAGGCGAGTTTAATTATAACGATTTTTTAGAACAACTTAATATGATGAGTAAATTAGGAAGTATGAAATCTATAATTTCTATGATTCCAGGTCTTGGACAAATGGCAGGACAAATTAAAGATATGGATTTTGAGAACTCAAGTGAAATTATACGAATTAAAGCGTTAATTGGTTCAATGACACCCAAAGAAAGAGATAATCCTGAGTTAATGAACCCAAGTCGTAAAAAAAGAATTGTAAAAGGTTCAGGACTTTCAGAAGTACAGATTAATAAAGTGCTTAAGCAGTTTAAAAATGCTTCAAAAATGGCAAAGAAGCTCTCTTCTAAAGGCGGAATGAAAGGCCTACAAAATATGTTAGGACAGATGCAAGGAATGCCAGGCGGCATGCCAAAACTTCCAAGATAGGCATATAAGTAGTATTGAGTTGTAAACTTACAAACATGAGTTTAGAATTCAATACTATAAAATTAAATTTAAAGGGAAAAAAGTATGACAACAATTAGATTAACAAGAATGGGTAGAAACAAAAAACCATTTTACAGAATCGTAGTAACAGATTCAAGAAAAAGAAGAGATTCAGGATGGATTGAATCTATTGGGTATTATAACCCTGTATCAGAACCAAAAGTTATTAAAATTGATGAAGAGAGATACAATTATTGGATAGGTGTTGGTGCACAACCTAGTGAAAAAGTTAAAAAGCTTGCAGCTAAATAATTAGAATTATGATCAGTAATTTTATTGAAAAATATGCAAAGCTGATTGTGAGTTTCCCAGAAGAGATCATCGTTACAAAAAATGTAATCGATGATACTTTTGCAGAAATCATTATCGTAGCAAACAGTGCAGATATTGGAAAGTTAATTGGAAAAAATGGAAATATGATTAATGCTATTAAAACCATGGCAAATGGGTGTAAAGCAAAAGATGGTATTTCATATAAAATCCAAGTTATCTCAAACTAAGTGTCTAAATTGAATGATAAAATCTATATTGGAAAGCTAGGAAAAACCGTTGGTTTAGAAGGCTTTTTAAAAGTTTATTTAGAATCTGACTTCCCAAACCAGTTTAAAAATGGTGCTACTTTTACAAGCAACAAAGCCCTTACTCTTACTGTTAAATCCTACAACCAAAGCCGAGGAATCATTTTGTTCGAAGGCATTGAAACACCTGAAGAGGCTAAAAGGCTAATTAATCAACAACTTTACAGTACCATTGAAGAAACACGTAAATCATGCCCTTTAAAGGAAAATGAATTCTATTGGTTTGACTTAATGGGGTGCAAAATTGTAGAAGATGAAACGCTTCTTTTAGGAGAAGTAAAAGAGATACAAAGATTACCCAGCAGTGATTATTTTGAAGTACAAACCTCAAAAGAACTACAAGAAAAAGGTTTGCCAAAACTTTTTTTAATTCCCTATATTGAAATGTATATTGTAAAAATAGATATAGAAAATAAAACTATTTACACGAAAGATTGTCTGGCTATTTTAGAGAATTCGTGATTATAATTAATAGTAAATAATGCAGTAGACCCCTTATAATAAGTCTTTGTTTCCATGATTTAGGGGTAACAGAACAATCTTCTTGAGTGTTAGTAGCTAGAAAGATCAGATACCTTGATGGTATCTTACATTATCTTATGTGCCTTAAAAAACGGCAGCCATGTATCTATAAATTTTTTTGCTCTTGGTTTCATCTCTTTAGTTAGGTCTGCTTTATTAGCAGCTACTCCACCCTCAGGGGTTTTTAAACCTAAGCCTTTTTTGATGTAGTGTTTTACTACATATTGTACTAAATCTTTTTGTGTGGTTATTCCTTCTTTATATGCTTTCATCATCAAGTGTATTATCAAGTCTGATATAGGTATTGCTTCTGCTATTACAGATGATGCAAATAGTTTTAGATTACTTGTATTGCTGGCTTCCTCTAGTACTATTTTATTAAAGGCATCACATTTAGTTTGGTTTGCTTTAGAGCTTTTTGTGTCGGCTACTAGGGCTACCATTCCCATTGAGTTTAGTACTGTTATGATTTCTATTATTTGTGCATCTGAGAAGTTTAGTTGTTCTTTTAGACTTTGTATTGTTTTTGGTTGATAATCAGCGAGGAGGTCTACTACTACTTGATAGAACTCTTTTGATAGGTTTATTTTTAATCTTTTACCTTTTATCTCAAGGCTTACAAGGTCGTAAGGTGTTGATAGTATCACTTGTTGGTTTTTTATAAACTCTTGTTTAGCATCAGCTGGAATTGCATTTGCATCTCTCATCCAGAAGTCTCTTCTAAATTGTGTGTTTGTCATAGAGTCTTGTACATCTTGTTTTAGTGGAGTTGGTAGGTCTTTATACACTTCTACTTGTTCGTTTGTGTAGTTTAATATATCTAAATCTTCATTGTATAGACTTTGACCTAAGTATTTTAAACCACAAGGAACTAGGTTTTTAGCTATTTCTGAGAAGTAGAAACTAAACCAGTTGTCATTGAGGTATTCGTGGTAGATATAGTTTACATCACCACCTTTAAGGCTGTTAAGTCTAGTTTTTATAGTTGCAAAGGCATTAAGATAGGCTGGGTCTGTTGTATGAAACTTCTCCATCCAATCGAGTGTTGCTTTTATTTTTAAGCTAGGCTCTTCTATATGGGTTGTGAGTTGCTCTGCTACTTGTTTTATAATATGTTGTGCTGGTCTAAAAGCGTCAGTTCCAGGTTTGGTGTTGTAGCTTATATATACCATACCTTTAGCGCTTAGATGTTTGTTTATGAAGTCATTTATTATGGCTTGGTTCTTTTCATCTATCCAGCTGTATATTCCGTGAATTGCAATAAGATCAAACTTTGGGAGTTCTTCTACATTGTTAAACTCTTCAAATGACATATTGTATATTTTAGCACCATTGTTTGTTTGGTCTGCTAGAGATTGTGCATAGTTGGCTTGATTGGTATTAAAGTCTGTACCATACCATTTTACATCACTTGTACACGATAGGAGATTCATACTTACACCTTGACCAAATCCTAATTCACATGCGTTTGTAATAGTTGGGATTTCTATTCCTCTTTGAATACAAGCTAGTTTTAGTTTAGAAGGTGTCCAGTATGGGTAGTAGCCATAAGTATAATCTACGCTTTCGTTGTATCCATCAGTGTTTTTTTTCAAGTGTGTCCTTTGGTCAGTTATGAATAAATATACAATATTGTAACAAAAAGTTGATTATAAAAGAATTTATTTATGAAAATATTTAAAAAGGAAGGATAACTTAGAGTGTAATCTCTACGTTTTTCAAACTGAATATCAAGTCATTTTTTGCTCTTTTAGCATTAAAATAAAATGATTTATTAAAACAGAGTCAAGGTGGTTTCTCATCTCTTTTTTCATTAAAATAAGTGTTTCAAAAGTATTTTTAGAGTCTTTATAGGTTTTTTTTGTGGTCATTGCATCAAAAACATCACATATTCCAATAATTTTTGCGTAAATATGTATATCTTTGCCCATTAAATTATCAGGGTATCCTGTACCATCAAGTTTTTCATGATGGCTTCTCACTCCTGCTAAAATATTTTTATTTTTAATGCCCAACTGCTTTAATATGTTCCAACTATGCACAGGGTGTTTTTGTATCTCTTTAAATTCATCTTCACTGAGTTTTCCATTTCTATCAAGAATATTTTTGTCAATTTTACTTTTTCCAATATCATGCAACATAGCAGCGGTTCCTAGTTCATCTAAGGCGTCTTTTCCTAAACCTAAATTCTTTCCTAAGCTTATAGCATATACACAAACATTTAAAGAGTGTGTATGAGTATAATATTCATACACTAGCGTAGAAAGAAAAGAAGAGGCATCGTATTCTACATTTAAGACCGTTGAAACTAAACTCTGAACATTTTCCTTGGTTACTTTATAGTTGCTCATTGACTCTGGGTTTTCAAAGAATTGATTCATATTGTTACTGAAATTGCTATACAAAGCAACCATTTGTTGAGGAACAACATTTTTGCCAGCTACGTCTGAATGATGATTATCATACTCTGGTTTTTCATCTTCATGAACATACAAAATGCAATTCTGATTTATTAGATTATCGTAAATATCTGCGATAACAGGTGTGCCTTTGCGTAAAAATAAATCGGCTTTTTTATTGCTATTTCGTTTATACAAGTCATATATCAAAACTGAGTTTTTTGTTATTACAATTTTATCAATAAGAAAATACTTTTGAGTAGCTTCGACTGTTGACATTTTAGATCCCTTTAAAACTTATATCTCATAATAACCACTTAATAATTAATTATCACTAAATTGTAATATATAATGGTTCTGTTTTCTAGTGATATTTGAACATCGTTAATTAATATATCTAAAAGATTGATGGTTTTTTTGAGGTTGATTTATTTTATTGATATACTACTAGAGTGACAATATTTTTTATTCTATTAATTTTATGTTTAATAGTAGTCTAACGACTAAGTTAATCGTCAAGACAATATGACTCAGTAAAAATTTGGTCTTTTATATAGCTAATTTTAGAAAATAAAAGGTCAGTATTTTCTAACTATAGACTTGTTAGATTTTTAAGTAGCGACTACCTCCCTTTTTTTTGAAAATAAATCAAATACCACTTTTAACTCATATATTTTGGTATACAGCATTTTTGTGATGTTCTCTTTGCATAATTTTGTCAGCTAACCAAGTTTTTATGATTGCTTGACGACTTACTCCAATATGTTGTGCTTCTTCATCAAGTTTTTTAACCATCCATGTAGGAAAGTCAATATTAATTCTTTTTGGTTCTAAATTAGGTCTTTTAATCGTTGATAAATCAAGATGTTTTATTATATCTTCTTCGTTATCATCAAAGATTTTGTCAAATTCTTCAGCTTTCATAGATCTCAATCTCCTTTTTTCTTGATCTTTGTGCAGAGATAATTCTAATAAAAAGGATATCATATTTGTATTTAATTGTAAAATTTTTGTGGAAAATTATTGTGGATGTCTAGCGACTGAACTGAAAGACAAGTGATTTCAACCTCTTTGATAATCTCTTTTTCTTAGCAGTAAAGAACAGCTAACAAATGATAAAAAATCCTCTTGTTGTTTGTTCTTTTCCTTTGTTTTGTTATAGGTGCTTAATCTAAATTTTCAAATCTTAGACAAAGTATATCTAGTATTTTTTTTTGAGTAATATAACTATCAAGTGAAGTTAGTTTTTTAATTAATCTATTTTTTGAAATAGTTCTAATTTGTTGGCAGAGCAAGATGGATGGCTTTTCAAGTTCATTTTCCAATAATAATTCATTTGGATATATTTTTCTTCCATCTTTTAACGAAGTTATAGGAATTATTGTAACTACATCAAGTAGGTTTTCATAATTATTTGAAATAACTAAAACAGGTCTTTTCCCAAATTGTTCTCTACTAATAGTTGGATTTAGATCAGCTAAATATATATCATATTGATTCATTTTACATTCTCTTGTGCCAAAGCACTCTCTTCGAGAAAATCTGAGTATTGAAATTCATTTTCAATACTTTTCATATCTTGAATATATACTTCATCTTTCGAAGCTTCTATCATCGCTTTTTTATATTGCTCTTTTTTCTGTTTTTCTATTAATAGCTGTAAAGCATTTGATACTAATTCTGAGAAAGATTGATATTGATTTATAATTTGATTTAATTCTAGATTATGAAATAAATCATCGTTTATTGTTACTGTTTTTCTTATCATAACTAAACTCCTTAATATTAGTAATATTTAATTCATACTTTTATCATACTATATTAATTTAAAAGTTTGTTTAACTTTTAAATTTAGAGATATTGACTAATAACGATTGACTTCAGTGACATGAAGTGTTCACTGCTAAGTGTTGTTATACCTTAATTATGAACTTTTTCATTCTGTGTACATTTTGACCATATTAAACTACTAATATCAAAAAGTAATTTATGTCTTTTTTCTAATTCATTTTTACCAAATTCATAATACGACTCAAAATTCAATGAATACTTTGATGTTAAATTAGTAAAATCTAATTTAGATTTATATGTATCCTCTCTAAGTGTTTCATTCCAATAAAGTGTATTCGCATAAGTTTTTAATTTATCTTCATAAAGTTCATTACTACTGGAAATATTATCTTTTCCTTTTAATAATAAGAGTCCTCCCAGCCTATTTCTCTCATTTTCAAAAATCTCTTCATCGTTATTAAAAAAATTCAAATTTTCATCATTAAATGATAGAATGTGTTCTATATGAAAACCATTTACAGAACCTGTTTTAGTAACTAAATCACTAAAGTTATGCTTCATATTCATATTTGTATTTAATGCAATAAACTCTTCTATTCTTGCAAAAAAATATCTTTTAAACCTAGGATTTAGACTTATACCTGTATCTTTAAATAAAGTGTATGAAAATTCGTCGTTAGTTTCAATTACTCTTTTTTCTGTTATAAATCTTTTTAAATGTTTAGAAAAAATAGCTTCTATTTGATTACAATTTTTTTCTCTTATATCATTACTAATTTGGTATATATATTCAGAAAATTTATTACTATCCCAACTTCTTTGCAGTTGAGTAAGTACATAAAATTTATCAACTTCCTTGGATATAGTTTTTATTTTTTCATTTTCTTCTTCATCATCAACATTACATGAGGACATGATTAATAAGAATTGTGTATCCATATCAGTTAGAGAATTGAAAAAAACAAATTTATATTCTTCATGATATTTATCAAAATATTTTAAAATTTTTGCATACAGTTTAGTGTAATATTTAAACTCATTTTTAAGAAATTTTTTAATATTAACATCATTATGTTCTAAATTTATATCTTGTATAGAAAAAATAGTTCTATGATAATTTTTTGAATCATACTTTACTGCCTCACCTTTAGTCTCTGAATATTTTGATCTTAAAAAATACATAAAAAATTCATCAACTTCATCTTCTGAATAATTATTAATGCTATTAATACTATCATCCCATAAATCATTAAACTTCAAACTTTCAAGTTCATCTTTTTTTATCTGTCCTAAAAGTTTACCTTTTAAAATTTCATACGGTTTAAGTTTTACACCTCTGTCATTAATTACCTCAAATACCATAGGCACGTCTGTTTGGGATACATCTAAATTAATTAATACCAATCTTTTTAAAAAATAAAAGATAAAACTTTCAAGTTTATGTTTATCGTTTATACGCTTGTCAATCCATTTATCAATTACTTTATAATTCTCTAACATATTTTTAGCAGTAATACCTGAGCTTACATCTACTTTAGATAATGTTTCGTTATTAAAAAGTTGTTCCATTGTTTTAATATGATCAACATGATACATCCAAAACTGTTTTTTATATCCTGACAATCCAACTATTTTTGTCGAAATCCATTCATTTAATTCTGATTCAAATATTTTTGATAAATTATATAGTTTTATCAAAATTAATGTCAATGTTGTTAGTCTTTGTTGACCATCTACTATGAATAATCTTCCATCGGTTTTATTTGTAACATATGTATTTAAATAGTACCAATTATATTTTTCAATAAGTTCTTCAAGTTCAATTTCATTAGTTTTATATTTTTCATATTCTGAGTTAAATCTATAAAATATATCATCCATTAATATCTCAACAGGTTCTTTTGTCCATTTATATTCTCTTTGATAGAAATCTATGTAGTAAGTTGTATTTGAAAAAACTTTATCAATATTTTGTTTGTCTGGTTGTACATCCATAGTATATTCCTTTTTTTAGTATAACTACTTATTAATTCTTTGTAGTTAATAATAACTAACAATGCCTATAAAATCGTCATTGTAATTTTTATCAAAATAATCAATTAACAAATATACATGTATTATTTGGTACAATATAGGCACAAT